>CAZAET010000033.1:0-5552 GCA_964484215.1 uncultured Candidatus Planktophila sp.
CTGCCGATAAAGAGTTCAAACCAAATCAAGAGTTAATGGGACAAGGACTTGCAACTATTGCTTCATCTTTTGTTGGTGGGATGCCATCTACGGGCGCAATTGCACGAACCAGCGTCAATGTTCGCTCTCATGCCAATAGCCGAATTGCAGCGATGATTCATGCGCTGGTCTTGCTCATTATTACTTTGTTCTTGGCTCCGGTTTTTTCTCAGATTCCGACTGCAGCTATCGCAGGAGTTTTGATTGGCACAAGCTTTAGAATCTTTAACAAAGCGACCATGCTTGAAATCTTCTCTTCAAGCAAATCAAATATCGCAATCTTCTTGGTGACAGCGGTCGTTACATTAGGCGTCGATTTGATCTGGGGAATTATCGCTGGAGTTGCTAGTTACTTAGTTCTAAAGAAGTTCAGCAAGTAACTTTTCGACGCGTGACTTAATCTCATCGCGGATTACGCGAACAGATTCAATTCCCTGTCCTGCAGGATCATCAAGTACCCAGTCTTCGTATCGCTTTCCTGGATAGAACGGACAAACATCGCCGCAGCCCATGGTGATGACAGCATCTGATTCTTGAACTGCTTCAGTTGTTAATACCTTTGGAGTGTTGTTGGCGATATCAATGCCAACTTCAGCCATTGCTTCAACTGCAACGGGGTTGATTGAATCCTTGGGCGCTGAACCTGCAGAGAGAACTTCAACCCGGCCCTGTCCGAGCTCGCGCATAAAACCTGCCGCCATTTGAGAACGACCTGCATTGTGAACACAGACGAAGAGAACTGTTGGTTTGCTCATTTATTTTCCTGACTTTGCTTGAGTGGTGAGGTATTTGAATCCTGAATAACCAAGGGCTGCGCCCGCAATCTGAGCGGCAATAAATGCTGGGACCGATGAGAACTTAATGCCTGAGAATGAATCGGTCAGGCTTCGCGCAATTGTGACGGCAGGGTTGGCAAAAGAGGTTGATGAAGTAAAGAAATAAGCGGCGCCGATCCACGCAGCTACTAGCTTTGGAATTCTCTTATCGATTCCTTGCTTCACCGCCATGAAGATAATAAAAATGAGACCTGCGGAGGCAACTACTTCTCCAAGAAGTAGGTTGGCACCATCTCTTACATTCTGTGATGGATCAATGGCAGGGTGTTCGAACATGAGATTGGCGAGGATTGCTCCGAGTGAGCCACCGAGGATTTGTGCAATAAAGAATGCGACTGTGTGCGCTGCGGTTAGCTCTTTACGGAAGTATGCGATTGCGCTGACAAGCGGATTGAAATGGGCTCCGCTGATTGGAGCCAAGAGAGTAATAAGAATGTAGAGGACGAAGACAGTTGCAACGGTATTGATGAGCAAGTCAATGCCTAGGTCTGCGCTGAGGTTTGTTGCCATAATGCCCGAGCCAACAACGGTGGCTACAAGAACGGCTGTCCCTAGAAACTCAGCGAATAACTTCTTGCGCAGCATGGGTATCCTTTTACTATGGAAAGCGCCGAGAAAGTCACCGTCGCTTACTTCTTTACTATCGCTCGCAAGAGTATTCCTTTTGCCTTTATCTCCATGGCAATTGACCGCATGCGTAGCCGTAAGTTCACCGGAATTTCATTTTCAAAGCTTCTGGGAACGGGCACCGGCAAGACATTTACCCCGAGCGATGCCGACCTAACCCGTTGGGGAATGGTTGTGGTCGTCGATAAGAGCCGTGTGGCTGATTTCGATTCGTCTTCCATTGTCACCAATTGGCGCAAGAGATCGACGTCAGAATTTCGCGCAATTCTTTCTCCGTTGTCATCACATGGCTTGTGGGCGAAGACCAATCCTTTTGACTTTACAGTTCCCCTTTCTAGCCCTGATGCGCAGATTGCTGCGATTACACGTGCGCGCATAAAGTGGCATCAGAACTTTCGGTTCTGGGGCGCAGTGCCACCGGTGGTCACAGATCTTCATAAATCCCCTGGTTTGATTACGGCGATTGGAATTGGTGAGGCACCAATCGGACTACAGGGAACTTTCTCACTGTGGAAGTCAGCGGCTGCTCTTCGTGACTTTGCTTATAAGGGCCAGGCACATCAAGTGGCTATCAAGCAGACCGAAACAATCGGTTGGTATAGCGAAGAACTCTTTGCCCGCTTTGAGGTACTCGAGCTCCGCGGTGAGATTTCTGCAACGCGAGTGAAGTAAGGCAGACTTAGACCATGTCGATCCGCCATTACAACCCGCGTCGTAGGCGTCGGGGCGGCATTTCACCAAAAGCGAGAAACTTTCTCTTCCTCTTTGTTGGCTTAACAATCCTTCTTCAGATTTCATATCCACTCATCGAAGGCGAAGCATTGCGCCTAGTAACTATCGCAACTATCTATATGGGCGCACTCGCCATGGTTGTGCATGGCCACCTCTCTTATGGTGCTAAATATTCGACTCGCTATTTGCCGATTACTGCACTCTTTGGATTAGGAATCGAAGTTCTCGGAGTTCATACAGGATGGCCATTTGGTGTGTATGAATATGACGCTTCCCTTGGCGCACAACTCTTCGGAGTTCCTCTTGTCGTTCCTTTTGCTTGGGTGATGATGGTTCATCCTGCGCTCTTAGCTGCGCGACGGATTGCAGGTAATTGGGTATTTCTCTACGGCGGCGCACTACTTGCAGCTTGGGATCTATTCCTTGATCCGCTGATGGTGAGCGCAGGTCGTTGGACATGGGAAGTAACTGGTGCGCACGTTCCATTTACTCCAGATATTCCACTATCGAATGCCTTTGGTTGGTTGCTCGCAGGTTTGGTGATTGTCGGCATTCTTAATCTCGTTCTTCCAAAGGAGCGACGCAAAGAAGCAGCTTCCCTAGCTGCCGTTGATGCACTTCTGCTCTGGACTTTATTCGGCGGATTCGTTGGCAATCTCTTCTTCTTTGACCGCCCAGGGCTCGCATTCTTTGGCACAGCAATCATGGGCGGATTACTGACTCCGTACTTCTTCTCAAGCTGGCTCGGCAATAAAGATTCCTGAGCCCTGGATTAATTCGTAATGCTGCAAATACTTCTAAGCTTCTCAATCTTGATCTTTGCAATCTCGCTCATTAACTTTTTCACGATTCGCATTCCCAAGAGGGATGAAGAGGTCAAGAAGGCTGTAACGGTCCTTGTTCCGATGCGTAACGAGGCTGAGAATGTCCCTGAATTCATCTCAGCACTGGTCTCGCAGATGGGCATTAAGAAGCTCAAGTTCATCATCATCAACGATGGATCAACAGATAAGACAGCCGAACTTCTTCAAACTGTGATTGGCAGCGATTCACGATTTACCGTTGTTGACTCACCTGCCCTTCGCACCGGTTGGTTGGGCAAAGTATCTGCGCTGCAATCAGGTTATGAAGCAGCAACTTCGGATTACATCATCACACTTGACGCAGATGTGCGCCTTGAGCCCAATGCAATCATGCGCGCAATTACCCAGATGGAAAGACTGCGACTGGATTTCATCTCACCATACCCTCGTCAGATTGCGCAGACATTTACTGAAAAGTTAATACAGCCACTTCTGCATTGGTCTTGGATGGCTACCGTCATTCTTCGCCTCGCTGAGAAATATCCACGTCGCTCAACTGCTGTAGCAAATGGTCAATTCTTTGTAGTGCGCACAAGCGCGCTTGAGAAAATCAATGGTTTTACATCAGTGAGCAATCAGATACTTGATGACATCGAACTTGCCCGATCGCTCATTGCTGCGGGTTTCAAGGGCGTCGTCACTGAAGGTTCGGCAATAGCGAGCACGCGCATGTACGGATCCTTTGATGAGATCCGCCAGGGTTACGGCAAATCACTCTGGAAAGCATTCGGAGGCCGTATCGGCGCAGTTGTTGCCGTGGCTTTTATTTTTATTACTGGAATTCTGCCTGTCATTCTTATCTTCAACGGGTACCTCACCGGATGGTTTATCTACGCCTACATAGTCTTCTCTCGCGAGATCAGCGCAGTTCGTTCTCGCGGTAATCCCATCTACGCCTTCTTTCATCCACTCTCAAGCGCCCTCTTGATTTATCTCATCGTCTACTCATGGGCTAAGCGCGGAAGTATCCAGTGGAAAGGTCGCACCGTATGACCGGCCATGTCGGGAAAGTAAAGAACGCCGAAAACATTGCAGTCATCGGCGCAGGTATCGGCGGACTCTGCACAGCAGCGCGCCTAGCAAAAGCCGGACATAAGGTCACAATCTTTGAAGCATCTGATCGCACCGGCGGCAAGTGCCGCACTGAATGGATTGGTCGCTACGCATTCGATACTGGCCCTTCACTTCTAACGTTGCCTGCCGTCTATCGCGATTTCTTCCAGCGCACTGGTGATGTCATGGGTCGCGTTCTTGACATTGAAGAAGTAAATCCATCTTTTGATTACCGATTCCATGATGGCAAGTCAGTAAAGTTCGCCAACTTATCTCGCAAGAAGACTTTGGCATCGATTGAAGAATCACTCGGTAAAGAAGCTGCAGCTGAATGGGACCGAGTGATGTTGCAGGCTGAAGCGATGTGGGATGTATCGCGCGAACCCTTTATTGAGTCAGAGCTAAAGTCACCGGTTTCTCTACTCAAGCGTCCACGTTTGATTCGTGATCTCAAAATTATTTCACCGTGGAAATCACTACGCGGTCTAGCAATTGCCAACCCATACCTTGCAAAGATTATGGATCGATACGCCACCTATAGCGGCTCTGACCCTCGCGTAGCTCCTGCAGTTCTATCGACCATCGCTTTCGTGGAAGAAGCATTCGGTGCCTGGCATATCAAGGGCGGAATTGGCACACTGGCCGAAAAGATCACTGAGCGATGCGAGAAGCTAGGCGTAGACATTCAACTCAACGCCCGCGTTGAAGAAATTACCCTCACATCAGGCCATGTTTCAGGTGTTGTTGTGCATGGCAATAAGCAGAGTTTCGATCGCGTAGTTGCTAACGCTGATGCGCAATTTGTCTACGAGAAGTTATTGGCACCGACAAACAAGGTAGTAAAGATTCGTAAACAACTGGCAAAGCAAGAGCCATCTCTTGCGGGGTTCTCACTTCTGTTAGGCCTCAAGCCAACGGACGCGCAACCACTTGAGCATCACACCATCTTGTTCCCAGAAAATTACGACCTCGAATTCGAAGCAATCTTCACGAGCAAAACCCCGGTCGAGAAACCAACTATCTATATCTGCGCGCCTCGCGATCCGCTGATGGTCAAAGATAAAGGTCACGAGGCTTGGTTTGTCTTAGTAAATGCTCCGCGCCATAGCACCACTGGCGATGGCTTTGATTGGAGCGATGAAAATTACAAGCGTCAGTATGCAAACAAAATTATTGATCAGATTGAGTCACAGGGAATTGCCATTCGTAATCGTCTAGAAGTTCTTGAGATTCGCACTCCCCTAGATTTGCAGACGAGCGTTAATGCACCAGGTGGATCTATCTATGGAACTTCGAGTAACGGTGCGCGCTCAGCATTTGCTCGCGCCAAGAATCGCTCACCGATTAAGGGTCTGTATTTAGTAGGTGGATCTGCTCATCCTGGTGGCGGACTTCCACTTGT
>CAZAET010000033.1:5652-7644 GCA_964484215.1 uncultured Candidatus Planktophila sp.
AAGAAGAGCCAAGAACGCGTAAGAAAGTTGCACTGTTCCTGGAATATCAAAGATGTAAAAGATCAGAGCGAATGCCATAAAGATTGCGCGCACTGGTCGCTCAGTTGGAGTCACAACACCAATTTCGCGATGACCCAAAGATGCTAGGCGCGCACGTGCATACTCTTGAGTGGATGCAATCGTCCACATGGAGATGACAACCCAGGCTGGAATTCCTAAACGCCAACCCATATAGAGCCAGAATGCTTCAGAGATGCGATCGGCGAGTGAATCAAGGAGCTCGCCCCATTTACTTTCAGTGCCACGAAGAATCGCGACGCTGCCATCGATGCCATCGAAGAAGAGTGAGATGACAAGAAGAAGTAGAGCAATGGCTGCGTACTCAGAAAGACCCATTGCAATTGCAGTTCCGAGGCCGAGAAAAGTTAAGAGATTAGGAGTGATTCGAAGAGCCACGCATACACGCGCTACTTGATATGAGAACGATAGCCATCCACCTACAACACCTTCAGTATCAGCGCCGCCATGAAGTTCACTCCAGCGCTCTTTAAACTGCTCCTCGTTCATCGCTCATCCTTGATCTGAGAGTAAATCTCGCGGGTAGCAGATGAAGTATTCATTGTGTAGAAGTGAAGTCCTGGTGCGCCTGCTTCAAGTAATTCTTGACAGAGCTTTGTTGCAAATTCAACGCCAAGTTTGCGCACATCATCCGGATTGCTTTCAACCTTGGCAAAGGCATCTGAAATAGAAGTTGGAATTGGCACGCCACTTAATTCGGCCATTCGGTTGAGTTGCTTCACATTAGTAACCGGCAAAATTCCCGGAATGATAGGAAGTGAAGAACCTTTAGCCGCTAACTTGTCGACAAGAGTCTTCCATTTAGCTGCATCAAAGAAGAACTGCGTGGTTGCAAATGTTGCACCGCGTTTTTCTTTCTCAAGCAAGACCTGGACATCTTTATCGATATCTCCATCAGATGATGGATGGCCATCTGGGAAAGCAGCGACGCCGATAGTAAAACCACCAAATTCTGCAGCGAGAGTTACTAACTCATCAGCGTGATTGAGACCGCCTTCAGTTGCACTCCATGGTGCGCGAGGTCCACCTGTTGGATCACCGCGAAGTGCCAAAATACTTTTGATTCCAGCATCGCGATACTTACTCAAAATATCTACCAACTCATCACGAGTAGAACCCACACAAGTTAGGTGAGCAACAGTTGGAATATGTGTGCGAGCGGTAATTTCTGAGGTAATGCGAATAGTGCGATCACGCGTTGAACCACCTGCGCCATAGGTCACAGAGATGAAATCAGGGGCGATGGATTCAAGCTGTGACATCGCAGCCCAGAGGCGCTCTTCGCCTTCAACATCTTTGGGTGGGAAGAATTCGAATGAGTAGGTCAAGCCACTGTTCACACTACTGTTCACACTGCGCATCTCCACGGCGTCAGGGTACCTTTTCTCCGTGGATAAAGAGGTCATGAAGAGTGCATCAGAGGTACGCGATGCCGTGAAAGGCGAACTTACTCAGTATCTCGCTGAACAGCGTGACTATCTCACCAGCATCGCATCTGAATTAGTACCAGTCTGTGATGCTCTCGAAGATTATCTTCTTGAAGGTGGCAAGCGCCTTCGCCCTCTCTTTGCCTATGCCGGTTTCATGGCTGCAGGAACAACACCAAGCCGCACCGATATTCGCGCCATGGCAAGCCTTGAACTTTTGCAAGCATGCGCACTTATTCATGATGACTTAATGGATGGTTCAGATACACGTCGCGGAAAGCCAGCAATCCATCGCCACTTTGAAAATCTTCATCGCCAAGGTTCGATGGCAGGACTTGCGGAACAGTTCGGTGAAGCAGCAGCTGTATTGCTCGGAGACCTCGCACTTGTCTGGTCAGATCACATGCTTCACAACAGCGGTCTTTCACATGAATCACTTACTGCAGCGCTTCGTATCCACGATGAAATGCGCATCGAACTCATGGCA
>CAZAET010000034.1:0-7463 GCA_964484215.1 uncultured Candidatus Planktophila sp.
GAACAAGGATTTACACATGTTGAATTCCTGCCGATTACAGAGCACCCATATTCACCTTCATGGGGATATCAAGTTACTTCATTCTTTGCACCCACTTCTCGCTTTGGTTCACCCGATGAATTCCGTTTCCTTGTTGATGCGCTGCACCAAGCAAATATCGGCGTCATTCTCGACTGGGTTCCAGCCCACTTTCCTAAAGATGAATGGGCACTCGCTAAGTTCGATGGCACCGCCCTTTACGAACATGCCGATCCTCGTTTAGGAGAACACCCTGACTGGGGCACCCTCATCTTTAACTTCGGCCGCAATGAAGTCCGCAACTTCCTTGTTGCTAGCGCTTTGTACTGGTTAGAAGAATTCCATATTGATGGCCTACGCGTTGATGCAGTGGCATCCATGCTCTACCTCGATTACTCACGTAAAGAAGGCGAATGGCTTCCCAATAAATTCGGTGGGCGCGAAAACCTTGAGGCTGTTCAGCTACTACAAGAGGCGACATCAACTGCTTACAAGCACCACCAAGGCATCATGATGATCGCCGAAGAATCAACTGCCTGGGGCGGAGTCACTAAAGAGACTTCAAGTAACGGCCTTGGTTTTGGCTTTAAGTGGAATATGGGTTGGATGCACGACACTCTCGAATACCTGCAGCACGAACCTATTCACCGCATGTACCACCACAATGAAATTACCTTCTCCATTCTCTATGCGTGGTCTGAAAACTTTATGCTTCCGCTTTCTCACGATGAAGTGGTTCACGGTAAAGGTTCACTGGTTAATAAATTCCCAGGCGATCGCTGGCAGAAACTCGCAACACTTCGCGCGCTGTATGGATTTATGTGGGCTCACCCAGGCAAGAAGTTGCTCTTCATGGGACAAGAGTTTGCACAGAACGAAGAGTGGAACCAAGAAGCAGGACTTCAGTGGTACCTCACCGAATTTGCAGAACATAATGGCGTACAGAAAGCTCTTGCCGATATCAATATGAGTTACAAAGGGCTTCCATCGATGTGGGAGAAAGATATCTTCGCCGATGGATTCCAATGGATTGTTGGCGATGATGGAGCAGGAAATACTCTCGCATTTGTTCGCTGGTCAGATAAGGGTATTCCGGTTGTCTGCGTAACTAACTTCTCACCAGTTCCACACGAGCAATACTCACTTCGCCTTCCAGTTTCTGGCGTGTGGCGTGAAGTCGTAAATACTGATGACCTTAAATATGGCGGCAGCGGAATTACCAACAACTCATTTGCTGTCGATGTTGATACCAACTTGTATGCAACGGTGCGAATTCCACCACTTGCAACAGTCTGGTTTGAACGCGTTTAAACTTTAGACTTTGAATCTTCTTTGAGTGAATCCGCAAAGAAGACAGTTGCCAACATCATTACCGTTGGAATCATCATCGCTAGCGCAATCGAACCTGTGAACTGAATCGTCCAGGCCACAATCCACTTAATTCCAAAGAGCAGTACGTTGTTGACGACTCCAAATTGACCCACAACGACAGCGCTAGGTAGCGAAGAGCGGCGGTTTGCTGCGGCAAAGAAGGAAGGTCCCAAGAACGAAGAGCCTAAACCTGCGAAGAAGAAGGCTAGAACGAAGAGGCCGTAAGACCACCACTTCAGCGTTGCCGGCAAGTGTGTTGCGGTGATGATGCAGATTCCGAAGCCAGCGCCAGCTAATAGTGCAGCGCGCTTAACCCAGAGATCTAGTGGAGCACGTGGAATAAGGCGGTGAATAAGGAGACGACCAAAAATCATCATCGCCGTGAAGACAATGTAGGGCGCAGTGCTGAGGCCTGCATCTATATCGAGACGATCCTTTGTAAAGATTGTTCCCCAGTCCCCGATTGCAAATTCAAGATAGACAGCGCATGCCATTCCAAGGCTTACCGGCCAATCAATTCTAAAACCAGTAAAAATATCTTTGATCGAGTAGTCGCGATCGGAATCTGTATTGGATTCAAGCAAGACAGGGCGAAGTCTTAACACGATGGCAATCATTGAGACCGTGAGGACTACACATAAAAAGTTGATGTGGGCAACGAGGCCGACTCTGTCGACCAAAATACCCGAGAGAATCGCAGTACTGAGAGCGCCTGCGCTCCAGTATCCGGCAGTGCTCGTAATCAGATTGATCTTGCTGCGCTCTAAGAAGTGAAAGCCCTGACTGTTCAGGCAAACATGCACGGCCGTAATTCCAAATCCAAATGCAATATTGAAGATGAGGAATAAGAAACTTGAATTGAGATGAACGAGTACGCCCAAGCTTGAGAAGAGAATGAGAATGGATGCGATTGTTACTTTAAGAGCGCCATATTTATGGATGATGTGGCCGACGGTGAGCAGACCAAAGAATGCGCCGATGGATCCGGTACTCATCAATGATCCGAATGCACCGTTTTGTAATCCTAGATTTTCCTTAACTTCAGGAAAGCGCGGAACCCACGCCATAATTCCAAAGCCAAAGAGGAAGAAGACTAAATGAAGAAGTCTCTGCTCTAATTTATGGTGAATATCTTTAGCCATCAAAAGAGGGCATTCGCGAGCTGAGTACGGGCTTTAATAACGCGAGGATCTGCTGGGTCTACGAGTGCGAAGAGTTCAAGGAGGCGATCTTTGATGCGCTTTTGTTCATCGCCATCAAAGAGAACTAAAAGACGGAGCAAGCGATCAAAAGCTGGTTCGAGATAACCGCTCATTACTTCAACATCTGCGCATTGAATCTGAAGTTCAAGATCGTCAGGGTTCTTAACAGCTTCTTCCATTACCTTGGCAGCATCTACTCCATGAGTACGCGCAAGAAGTTGTACTTGGGCAAGGCCTAACTTTGCATAATTATCATTTGGCTTTCTTGCGAGCAATCGCTTATATGCAGCCTCGGCTGTTGCGTAATCACCTTGATCAAGGGCAGCTAGCGCTTCATCTTCTTCAGGTTCTGTCTGCTCAACTACTTCATCGCCGATTCCTTGCTGAGCTGCAATGGTCAGAATCTTCAGAATGACTTCGCGAAGTTGGGCTTCACTGAGCGGTTGTTCTAAGAATGGAATCGCTTGACCCCCGATAAAGACAACTCCGTAAGGAATTGTTCGAGCTTGCAGTGCTTGCGCTACTGGCGCCTGCTCATCGATATTGACGTAAGCAAGGGCCCACTTTCCGGCATCTTCTGCTTCAAGTTTTCCAAGAGTACGAAGTAGTTCGAGGGATTCAATAGAACGAGGTGTCCAACACAAAATGACAACTGGCTTACTTTCAGAGAGCGGAAGAATTTCGGTCTGTAAATTCTGTGCCGTTACTTCGAGGCCAGGAGCTGGTGTTGCAGTATCTGCCTTTGGCTTTCCAAGTGAGCTGAGATCAAACGCTTGTGAAAAGTTAGGTGGCAAACTCATGGCATCTTCCTCGCTATTGCATCACGCCATCAACACGTACATCGACTCCAGAGTCGCGACGGTATGGCAAAACTTCTGTTACATATGACTTCGCAGCAAACTCTAGTCCAACATCGTGGCCTGCGCGCTCACTCAAATACCAGCGGTGTTCAAGGGCTTCATGGAAAAATTGAGCAAGTTCAATTCGTCCTTCAAGCTCTGGAGGAATCAAATTAACTGTTGGACGAAATACTTCATCAAGCCAACGCTTTGCTGAATCATGAATCGGTGGCTTAGGAGATTTTTCACGGCCTCTAAAGCGATCAAAAGATGCGAGCAATCGTTTTGCCTGTAGCTCTTCAGTTTCAAGACCCATCAACTCACGAAGACGGTTCTTGTGATAGCCGGCAGCGACAAGTTTTGGCTGGAAGACCAACTTGCCTTCGTTCTCGCCCTCTTCCATCGACACAGAAACTTCTTCGACGGCAAAGCCCAAGTCATGCAGTTGACGCATTGCTCGTTCAACTGCGTGGCGATCAGTTGGGTCGAGAACTTGGCGATCTTTGAGTGCAGACCAAAGTCGGTGGTATCGCTTAATGAGTGCAGTACTCGCACGGATTGGATCCATGCCTGGATAAAGAACGCCAGACAACTGCAGATCTTCAAGCTCTGCAGCAACGTTGAAGTGTGCGATTTCAAGATCATGTTCGCGCTGGCCTGCAGTCAGAGTCTTCTGAAACTCACCGGTTTCAGCGTCGACGAGATATGCCGCATATGCCTCGGCATCGCGACGGAAGAGTGTGTTGGAAAGCGAACAATCGCCCCACCAAAATCCAAGTAGGTGCAGACGTACAAGTAGTAGCGCCAACGCATTTGCCATCAAGGTGACATCTTCGGCAGTAACAGTCTTATCACTAAGAACTACGCGATATGGAAGTGAGTACGGCAAGAAGCGAGTAACGAGTGCGCAGGGAAGTTCTTCGCCATTCTTATCGGTGCGACCTTCAATTACTGCAATTGATTGAACACTTGGAGAATCAAGGTGTGTTAGCTCGCGAAGGATTTTGTACTCGCGATTCGCAAATTCAGAGACAGTCTCTTTAACCGCATAGACCTCAGAGTCAGGATCGTCGGTAGAACGGACCAAGCGCACGATGTGGCGCGAGATACCGCGCTTTTCGGCGAGCATTGGGTCTTCGGGCCACTCTTCAAGAGGCACATTCCACGGTAGGCCTGTGACTGCTGCGATTTCTTCGCCGAGTCCAGTTATCCGTAAGGCCATGGGGTTATTCTCTCGTACCTTTACAATAAAGCATGGCCATTTCAGAGCGCATCAAGAGAAAACCAAAAGAATCACCCGCACTTCCTGATTTTGGTGCCGCTGGCGCACCTATCGACCGCGGGCATCCCTTCTATTTCGGTTTTGTGGCAACAGTGGGGGCTCTCACAGCATTTGTCATGATGCGAGCACTTGCAAGCGCCTCTGGCGTATTTGTCTTAATCCTCGTCGCACTCTTCTTGGCAACTGGCCTCAACCCTGCAGTCGAAGCTATTCGTCGACGCGGACTATCTCGAGCAGGCGCGGTCACCGTCATCTTTGTTGCAGTAATTGCATTTGTCGGGCTCTTTGCAGCCCTCGTTGTTCCACCACTAGTTACACAAGGAACGCACCTGATTGAGACAGCGCCCGCTCTACTTGAGAATCTTAAGAACAACACAACTATTTCAAACCTCAATGATCAGTATGGAGTTATCGATTCACTTCAGAAGAAGCTAAATAGCGTAACTTCTGACGGAACACTTCTGATCACAGCATTCGGTGGAGTAATTGGAGTTGGAAAATCTGTTCTCTCTGGAACTTTTACTGCGCTCACAATCTTGGTTCTTACTCTTTACTTCATCACTTCGCTTCCACAAGCAACTGAGCTTGGCTTGAAGCTTGTTCCTGCAAGCCGCAGACCACGAGTAGCAGCTCTTACCGAAGCAATCATTTCTCGCGTGGGAGCCTTCGTTGGTAGCCAGATCTTGGTCTCATTCTTCGCAGCGCTCTTCATGACAATTTTCGGAGCTCTCCTTGGCCTTCCTTCCCCAATTGCAATCGGAATCATCATCTTTATTTGTGGTTTAGTTCCATTGATTGGCCACTTCATCGGTTCAGCAATCTTTACCATTATCGCTCTGACTGAATCAGTCACAGTCGGTGTCATTGCCTTCGTCGGTTACGTTGTCTATGTTCAGGTCGAAAATTACATTCTCACTCCGAAGATTATGAAGCGCACACTCAATGTTCCAGGCGCAGTGACAATCATTGCCGCACTCTTGGGAACATCACTTCTTGGTCTTGTCGGTGGACTCTTGGCAGTGCCTGTAGCTGCTTCGATCATCCTTATTCTTGAAGAAGTTGTCTATCCTCGCGCGGAGAAGTCTTAGCTAGATCTCAATAGGTAAAGGAAGTCGTTCCGGCGCCACTATCTGAGTAATTTCCGATAGAACGCGATGAACATAAGGTTCGCCAACCCATAGGTGCTTGGCACCATCTACAGCTATCAGATTAATCTGTGGAACAACGGCGAATCGAACCTTTGCTTGATCAGGTTTTAAGTAATCATCATGTTCAGGAATGAGTGCTGTGATTGGTCTTCCATCTTGGGCCCAAAATTCAAGATCTCCGTCGACGATATCGAGGAGTGTGGGGCTTAAGAGAATGAGTCCTTTGACGCGAGGATCGCGTGCATGGCTAATTGCGATACTTGTGCCGAATGACCAGCCGACAACCCAGAGCTGCGTAAGTTGTAAAGTATCGAAGCAGTAGCGAATCATCGCTTCAACATCGTATTTCTCTGCGCGACCATTGTCGTAAGTACCGGTACTTGTTCCAGCTTCACTGGTTGTGCCGCGAGTATTGAAACGAACAACAGTTATGCCAGCCATCGCAGGTAGGCGATTGGCAGCCTTCTTGTAGATATGGCTATCCATCATTCCGCCACCCGTTGGGTTGGGGTGGCAGCAGAGAATTGCCGCAGTTGGATTTTCAAGAGGAGCGCTTACTTCACCGATCAGAGTCTGACCATCTTCGGTGGTCACCGTAAATGGAGTGCGCAGACCCGGAAGAATTGTGCTGGGGCGGATTGGTTCCGTCATAGTTGGGAGTCTAGTCTTTGCTCATGGCTGACTCAACGACAACATTCGATTCGCATAATCCAGTAACAAATGAAGTGATTTCTTCTCACGAGATTTATAACGAGACAGCCGTTGTTGCCGCTGTAGAACGTGCTCGTGAAGCTTCACGCGAATGGCGTGATTTAGGTTTTCGTGGGCGTCGCAAAGTCTTGCTGAAGTGGAGCACAGATTTACTCGACAATATTGATTCGCTTGCAGAGCTAGTTTCACTCGAAACCGGAAAGCCGGTCAGTGATGCAAAGCTAGAAGCTTCCCTTGCAGCAGGTCACATTGCATGGGCGGCTCGTCACGCAGAATCTGTAATGCGCACCTCTCATCGCTCTCCTGGTCTCTTGATGGCAAATATGTCAGCAACTGTTGAAAGATCTCCTGTGGGTGTCGTTGGAGTCATCGGACCTTGGAACTATCCCGTCTTTACTCCCCTTGGATCCATTGCGTATGCACTTGCTGCTGGCAATACCGTTGTCTTTAAGCCAAGTGAATACACCCCAGCGGTGGGTGAATACCTCGCACAATCATTTATAGATTCATCTCTCTTTGCCAATGTATTTACTTGCATTACCGGCCTTGGCGAAACAGGAAAGTTCCTCTGCGAGAGCGACATCGACAAGTTAGCGTTCACTGGATCAACTCGTACAGCAAAGATTGTTGCAGCAACCTGCGCAGCCCACATGACCCCAGTAGTCCTTGAATGTGGGGGTAAAGATCCTGTCATCGTCGCCCACGATGCCGATATCAAGCGAGCTGCAGATGCCACAGTCTGGTCAGCATTTTCTAATGCCGGCCAAACATGTATCGGCGCAGAGCGCGTTTATGTTGATGAGCGCGTTGCCGATAAATTCATTGAAAAGGTTCTTGAGATTGCGAAAGATATCCGTCCAGGTGCACCAGGACATGGAAAATATGGGCCAAC
>CAZAET010000035.1:0-7164 GCA_964484215.1 uncultured Candidatus Planktophila sp.
GGCGCACTCGTTCAAAGCAATAAGGGGTTGCTAGAGGTTATCCGTTGGTTCGGTGTCGCTTACTTGACGTGGTTCGGAATTAAGAGTGTTAAATCGGCGTTCACAAATCAATCATTGCAAGCGTCAGAGAGCCCGAATGTAAGTGCCGTCAAGGTTGCGACAACAGTCTTGGCACTTACTTGGCTCAATCCACATGTCTACTTGGATACGGTGATTCTCTTAGGAAGCGTTGCTAATCAATTCGATTCAGATCGTTGGTTTTTCGCTATCGGTGCATCTGTAGCAAGTGTTCTGTGGTTCACCGCTATCGGCTTTGGAGCTAGAGCCGCCTCGAAATATATGTCGCGTCCAATATTTTGGAAGATCTTAGATTCTCTCATCGCCATCGTTATGTTCTCGATAGCGATAACGCTCGCCTTCTTTAACTTTTAGTTCGTGAGGTAAGAAGAATTCCCAAAGCAACTATCGCGATTCCGATATAACTTTGCAGAAATAGAGTCTCACCAATCACAATAGCGGCCAAAATTGTCGCAGTTGCGGGTTCAGCTAACACTACTGTCGCGGCAAGACTGGATTCGATTCTCTTGAGCCCAAACATAAAGAGCACATAGCCAACCGATGTTGTTACAAGCCCAAGCCATAGAACGGTGAGAAAACCTTTTGAAGTAAATAGCCATTCGGGGTCTTCGGTAAATAAGAACGGGAGACTCACTAGCGCTGCAACACCGAAAGTTGTTGCCGTAAGCCACATATCTTGAGCGCCCCTAGCAAGCGACTTGCGACAAACCACATTGAAGATCGCAAAACCTAGGCCAGCAAGGACTGCCAGTCCCACTCCCTTGGGCTCGAAAGATTCAACGCCATTTGCTGTTCCCACCAAGATAATTCCCAAAACTGTTACGGATGTTCCTAGGTACCAGCTCTTCTGTGGCTTTTCACTAAGAACTAGGTAGGCGACTATCGCTGAAAGCGTGGGAGCTGATCCGAGCGCCGTAACGGTTGCAATCGCGATGCCGGTTGAATGAACGGCACTGAAGAAAGTCAGTTGGTACATGCCGATTCCAGTACCGCAGATGATTAGATCTAGCAGCGGCATTCGTACATCACCGCGGCTCTTTCTCTGAAAGTAGGCAAAAACGAAAAGGAATGCAGAGCCGCATAAGAGTCTCGCGGAGGCGACTGCAACAGGGGAAATATCCGGAACGCCTAGTTGCTGAGTTGTGCCAGTTGTTCCGAAGCAGAGAGCGGCACCAAGTACCGCGAAGATTCCCGCACGGTTCTTGGTAGTACTCATCCGCCGATGATACTCGTAGTATGCGCTCATGACATTTCGCGCGGTAAAACCAATTGACGGAACTCCTTTCGGAGTTGACATCCCAGAACACACTAAGGGTGACGTTGATTCACGTATCAAGAAGGCTGCGGCGTCTTCGCATGCCATTTCTAATCAATCACCCAAAGAGCGAGCTCTTCTACTTCGCACTATTGCTGCCGAAATCGAGGCTGTACGCACTTCACTTGTCGAATCCGCATGTGCTGAAACCGCGCTCCCCGAAGCTCGCATCGGCGGCGAAATAACTCGCACAACAGTTCAATTTGAACTCTTTGCCCGTCTTGTTGAGACAGGCAAGCATCTTGGAGTTGTTATCGACAAGGCTGATGCCAACTACTCCCCTGCGCCACGTCCAGATATTCGCAAAATGAATGTTCCGCTTGGCGTCGTTGCAATCTTTGCTGCAAGTAATTTCCCTCTCGCTTTTTCAGTGGCTGGCGGCGATGCTGCTTCTGCAATCGCTGCAGGTAATGCAATCATCGCCAAAGCTCATCCATCTCACCCAAATACCTGCGCCACGATTGAATTAGCAATCAAAACCGCACTTAAGAAGTGCGGTTTGAGCGAAGATATCTACTCCATCGTTCAAGGTGTTAACCCTGAGATCACACATTGGCTTGCTCTTCATGATGATGTGAAGGCAGTTGGCTTCACAGGATCTGAAGTTGTCGGAAGAATCCTGGTCGACTTAGCGGCTACTCGTAAGGAACCAATCCCAGTTTTTGCTGAGATGGGCAGTCTTAATCCAGTTTTTGTCACAAAGAACGCAATCGCCGATCGATCGGAAGCACTTGCTAAGGGACTTATTGACTCTGCCCTAATGGGTTCTGGTCAGTTCTGCACTAAACCAGGACTCGTTTTCATTCCAAAGGATGATGAATTTCTAGCAACCATGAAATCTCACCTTGCAACACTTTCTGTTGCGCCCCTTTTGAGCAAATCAATCGCTGACCGCTATTCATCAGCAATCGCAAAACTTTCAAGCGCTGGCAAACTCGAAGTCGCTTCAGGAATCGCGAATGGCTCAGGCTTCGGCGTTACACCTACCGTCTTCATCACCGATTGGGCCACAGCTTCTACAAATCATGAACTTCTCGAGGAGCACTTCGGTCCAACAACTGTCGTCATTACTTGCACTGAATCTCAATACGTTGAAATCGCATCATCACTGCAAGGTCAATTAACTGCAACTATTCAAGGAACTGATGCCGATAAGCCTGCTGAACTTCTCTCAGTTCTGAAAGAGAAAGCTGGCCGTGTCATCTGGAACGGTTTCCCTACGGGCGTTGCAGTCACATCGGCTATGAATCATGGCGGCCCGTGGCCTTCATCTTCATCGCATACAACGTCAGTGGGTACGGATGCGATTTATCGCTTCATGCGTCCTGTTGCATATCAAGGTTTTGGGCAGAGCGTTCTTCCAGAACCGCTACAAGATTCAAACTCTTGGGCAGTTCCTCAAGACATTAACTAAACGATAAAGCCGCTTGGGAATGGATCGTTCTCATCGAGCATCCATGTCGCTTCGCCCATTACCCAGGCACGTCCTGTAATCATTGGAATAATTGCGTCGAAATTGCCAACTTTGGTGCGCTCCTTAATTCTTCCTTCGAAGTGAGAGCCAATCCAAGATTCATTGTTAAGAACATCGCCCTCTTTGAAATCTCCTCGAGCCACCATCTGGGCTAGTCGAGCACTTGTTCCCGTGCCGCAAGGAGAACGATCGAACCAACCTGGGTGAATTGCCATCGCATTGCGCCAATGCAGTGGACCTTCACTTCCTGGAGCAATGAAATCAATATGGTGGCAGATTGCGATATCAGGATTTTCTGGATGAACAGGACGATTCTGTTCGTTGATTGCATCAGAGATAAGAAGACCGTAATCGAGGAACTTCTGACCGTTCTCGCGCTTGAACTCAAGACCCACGCGGTCAACTGGAACTATGGCGTAGAAATTTCCACCGTATGCCATGTCGTACTTAATCTTTCCAAGACCAGGAACATCGACTTCCTGATCAAGTGCGTAAGAAAACGATGGAACATTTGTAAGCGTTACATTCTTTGCGCGGCCTTTTTCAACTGCGACATCTACGACAACTAGTCCTGCTGGAGTATCAAGGCGAATAGTCGTTACTGGTTCTATTACTTCCACCAACTGCTTTTCAACGAGTGCGGTGGCTACTCCGATAGTTCCATGTCCGCACATCGGCAAACATCCTGATACTTCAATGTAGACAACTCCCCAATCAGCATCTGGTCGAGTTGGCTTCTGCAAGATTGCACCACTCATAGCGCTATGTCCACGTGGTTCATACATCAACCAGTGACGGAAATAGTCCATGTGCTCCATGAAGTGCAGGCGCTTATCAAACATCGTTGCACCTGGAATTTCACCAATTCCCGAAGTCACAACGCGAGTAGGCATACCCTCGGTATGCGTCTCAACAGTTGTAACGGTGCGGATGCTCTTCATAAGAATCCTTAGCGGTTCTTGAAGTAAGCCAGAGCTACATCCATCTCACGATGAATCTGCTCCTGCTCGTGTTTTGGCAGAGGCAAACGTGGAAGTCGTGTTGGGCCACCGTAACGACCGACATGATCCATACCCAACTTAATAGCCTGAATGAATTCCTTCTTTGAATCCCAGTGGAAGACATCGTGCAGCGCTGCATACATAGGAGCGGCTTCCTTGAAGTTTCCAGATGTTGCAAGGTTATAAAGCTCCATAGATTCCTTAGGCAGTGCGTTTGGGAAACCCGCAATCCAACCTGAAATCCCCGCGGTCGATAGCTCGAGGAATACGTCATCTGCGCCAACAATTACTTCGATACGTGGAGCAAGCTTCTTGATCTGCCAGATACGACGAACGTCGCCTGAGAACTCCTTGATAGCAACAACATTTGGAACTTCATCAGCGATGCGAGCAACCAGCTTTGGAGTCAGGTCAACCTTTGTATCAAAAGGATTGTTGTAAGCGATGATTGGAATTCCAACTCTTGCTACCTCTTTGTAGTGAGCTATAACTTCATCATCTGAAGCGCGGTAGGCATTAGGTGGAAGCAACATAACTGCGCCTGCGCCCGCGTTCTGGGCGTGTTCTGCCCACTTACGTGATTCCGCTGCGCCATACGCTGCTACTCCAGGAACAACACTGAAACCTTTTGGAGCAGCTGCTACTGCAACTTCCACCATCTTTGCGCGCTCTTCAGCCGTAAGTACTTGATATTCGCCAAGAGAACCATTCGGAATTACGCCATGTGTTCCGTTAGCTGCAAGCCATGCAACATGTTCTGCATACTTGTCGTAATCAATAGAGAGATCAGATTTGAACGGGGTCGCTGTGGCGGTAAGTACGCCATTCCATGGGTTAGTCATGCTGCACAACTTAGCCCGTAATCTTACTTTTTTCCATCTCCTAAAAGACCGAGTGAGATAGGGCTAGCAATAGGTCGGTTGCTTGAAGCAATTCGTTCTCCATCGGTTACTGTGCAATGAGTAAGTCCAGCCACAATTTCTGAGACATTACGAGAACAGATTCTCCCTTGACAAAGACCCATGCCGGCGCGAGTAAATAGTTTTGCGGTTCGAGAATCTTTCGCACCGAGCTCACTCACTGATTCTCGTATTTCGCCCATCTTTACTTCTTCGCAACGACAGATCGTCGTCGTATCTTCCGACCAGCGCTGCCAACCATCACGAATTGGATACGAACGTTTCAGAGCATCTGCAAAAATCTGCTTTCGCATTCTGTTAAACCGTAGAACCAGCGAAACACGTTGACCAGATGCGTTTAATCCGGCTATCTCTCCCTCAATAAGAGAAAGATCAGCTCCTCCGATGCCGGTTGCTTCACCTGCAATCCAGACATTCTCTACAGAACTTCGTTGCGCGTCATCGACCGAAAAGATAGTTGTCCCATCTGTATCTACTCGTTGTGCGCATCCCACAATTCCACCGAGCGATAGATCGGGCAAGAATCCCCATCCAACTGCAACAACATCAACGAGGTGCGACTTATCTTTTTTGGCCATGAACTTGAAACGTGAGTTAACCCGGGACACCGTTGCTGAACCATCCGAAAAGGTAGAGACGGCACGCCTGAATTGCGGTCTGACGTTGAATCTCTTGAGAAGTCTTGCGTAGTAAATAAGTTCAAGGAATTTGGAAGGGTTGAGTAATAAAGCGTGCGGTGACAGTGCCCAACGAAGCGGGCTATGCGCATCGTAAAGTCCGACAATCTCTGCACCTGATTCTGCTAAACCAGTGGCGACGGGAAGCAGGAACGGGCCGGTTCCTGCGACGATAACTCTCTTTCCTGCCAATACTCCGTGACCTTTAAGTAAGGACTGTGCTGCACCTGGAGTCATGGAACCTGGTTTATCCCAACCCGGAAACGGAAGTGAGCGATCGTAGGCACCTGTTGCAAGGATTAGTTTCTCGGCCGTCAAGGAACCCTCTTCGCCGCCTTGCAGATAGTTCACTCGAAAAAGATTGCCATCTCTTTCAATGCTCCAGACAGTAGCCTCTGAAATATGCGTGATTGAAGAAGCGTTCTCTATCTTTGCAAACAATATGTCTGCGCGATTACTTCTATAACCCTTGACCGAAGTCTGATGGCGCCAGTATTGACCACCTTTACGTGGTGCGGAATCAATGAGTGCAACATCAGTTCCATTTCGCGAAGCAGCTTCGGCTGCGGCAAGACCGGCTGGACCTGCGCCAATGACGATAATCATCGAGTGCTCTCAACTTTCATGCCTTGCTTTGCCTCAATAAGACATGAGCGTTGGTTTGCAACCCCATCTACGACAACGACACAGTCGTAACAGATACCAATACCGCAGAAGATTGAACGTGGTTCATTACCGAAGCGCGTGGTGCGAAGTTCTCGGGTATCAGAAGCGATGAGTGCCGCAGCGATACTCTGACCTGGAGCGCACGTGAGCTCTGCTCCATTAAAGGTAAATGAAATCTCTTTGGTCATAGTGAAACCTTCTCGAACCTTGCAGGTGAAAACGCTGACCCATCCATGAAAGATTTGCGTCCGAGAATCGCATCGGTAATGAGCGCTGCAGATCCCGGCGCCAAACCAATTCCAGCTCCTTCATGGCCCGCCGAATGCCATAAGCCCTTAACCGTTGCATCCTCACCAATGACAGGAAGATGATCTGGTGCGTATGGTCGAAAACCACGATAAGCACGCAACAATTGAACATCGCGCAGCACGGGAAAGAGCGATGTCGCTTGTGCCGCTAAGCGGCGAAGGATGTCGTAATTCATAGAACCATCAAAGCCAACGCGCTCACGACTGGCACCAATGAGAATTGTTCCGGCACGTGTTCCTTCAACGACTGTACTGGTCTGCAAATCTGCATCGCTACTAGCAACATTTGCCACATAGTCAGAGTCATACACTTTATGGAAGACATATTTTTTGGTTGGTTCAGTGACAAGAATAAAGCCCTTGCGTGGGGCGATAGGTAGATGTGAGCCAGCCATCTGAGCCAACTCCCCCGCCCATGTGCCCGTTGCATTGACGATAATTGGTGCCGAGAAATTCCCTTGCGTTGTCTCAATTCCAGAAACGGCACCTTCGTTAACCAGAATTCTGGTGACCTTTGCTTGAGAGATAAATGATCCACCGCGCTGCACAACTGTGCGAATGACGTGAGCTGCTGCCAACATCGGTTGGCATTGGGCATCCTGCGGATAGAAGACCCCAGATTGATATCTCTGATCTAAGTAAGGCTCTAATTCATGAAGAGATGCGTGATCCAATTTTTGAATCGTCACGCCATGGTGGCTCTGTTCGGATGCCAACTTCATTAA
>CAZAET010000036.1:0-7142 GCA_964484215.1 uncultured Candidatus Planktophila sp.
GTACGAAAAAGAAACGCAGGCGCAGGCGCCCAGCTAATCGCTCTCCGCAATCTCAGAATTTAGCGACCACATCCACCCCCGCTTCTGCGCAGACCCCGAAACCTGCCGCTAAGTCGACCAAACCAAAACCGCCATATGCAAAACGCGTTGATGAAGTCAGCGCTGGCGGACTTGTCGTTGATACAACAGGAAAGCTTGGCCTTCTTATTGGTCGCCGCGATCAGAAAGACCAAACCGGAAAGCGCATACTTTGGTCGCTACCTAAGGGCCACATTGAAGAAGGTGAAACTCCTGAGCAAGCCGCTCTTCGCGAAGTTCAAGAAGAGACCGGGATTGAATCCGTTATTGAGAAATCTCTCGGCGTTATTGATTTCTGGTTTATGGCTGGTGGAAAACGAATTCATAAAACTGTTCACCACTATCTCTTCCGTGAAAGCGGTGGGTTGCTAGCGGCACAAGAGACTGAGGTCGATGAAGTTGCTTGGTTCCCACTTTCAGAAATTATTGAGAAGTTGGCTTATCCCGATGAGAAGAAATTGATTTCTCGAACTCAGGCAACGCAAGAGTTGAGTTCGCTGTGAAGAAACTTCTTGTTGCCCTCTTTGCATCAGCTTTTCTTATCACTCCACCTGCGCAAGCTGATACTCCGGTTACAAGAATTGTTGATAAGCCACATACCAACTTTGAAGGCGAATTTCGTAATAACGAGTTAGCCACCAACCTGCTTCCAGCAGGCAAGCTTGGAAAGTTAATTTTTGGCCAGCCGCTTTCTTCGCGCACATATGTAATCGATGCGGCTCTCATCAAAGAAGTCCTTGATATGGCAGATGGTTATTCTTATGCAGGCAAGGAAGATCTTGTCGGAGAAATCGTTGCAAAAAACTGGTTAGCACAACTCAAATTCGTCACTGTGCGAAATACCGTTGTTGCACTTCCTTTCGGTAACCCTGATGAGAAGTTGCTCAAGAGCATTGCTCCAAGTGAGTTAAAGTTTTATTCGCAGTACGCTCAAGATTTTCTCGAAGTTGCCTTAAATCGCCCAGTTCTGGCTCAAAATGGCTGGGGCTCAGGGGTTTCGCGCCTGAGCGATAAATTCATCAACAGCTACACACAAAATCGCAAGCTACTTACTGGGCTTTCAACCATAGTCTCGTCGGAAGAGATTACAGATTTGCGCGCACGCCTTGCAGTCGTTATGAATCCAATTCTTACAAAAGATGAGCAGGCATTCTTTACTTACAACGAGAAGATTGCAGTCAAGAAAATGGCTGGCCGCTTAAAAGTTATTCCGGGTCGTTACCAAATTACAACAACTGAGGCGAAGCTGCCGATCACCTTGGTAAATAACTTTGATACCGCAGCCGTTGTAAACGTTTCACTCATTCCGATGAATTCACGTATTCAGATAGAAAATCTCAATAACATCACTATTGCTCCTAAGTCTCGCCAGCAAATTCTTCTTCCGGTTGATGTAATTGCTCCGGGTTCAACTCTTGTTCTTGCACAACTTATGAACTTCAAGGGACAGTTAGTTGGGGAAGTTTCCAAGCTCCATCTGACTGCAACAATTATTGATTCGCGTGTTGCGTGGTTTACAACGGGCGCTGCAGTTCTACTCTTTATGGGCGCCGTTACACAATCTGTTCGTCGCGTCAGGAGGTCTCGTAAATGAAGAATAACGAGCTTTTTCGCGCATCAGGAATTATGGCGATAGGAACAATCCTTTCTCGCATCACCGGATTTATTCGCGCACTTCTAGCTGTAGCTGTTCTTGGAACTGCTCTATTGGCAGATACCTACAACGTTGCAAATACAATGCCTAATATTTTGTATAACCTGCTCGTCGGTGGTGCGCTCACAGCGATCTTCGTTCCGCAGCTTGTTCGCTCATTTTCTGATGAAGATGGCGGACATGGTTTCGCTTCTCGATTAGTGACAACAATTTCTGGAATTCTCTTACTTCTGGTCTTAGTTGGTGTGCTCTTTGCACCCGCTTTAGTTCGTCTCTATGCACCAGAGTTTTCCACTCCAGGCTTTGAAACAGAACGAGAAATCGCGATTGCATTTACCCGTTACTGCCTGCCTCAGATCTTCTTCCTGGGTCTATTCACCATGTTGGGCCAAGTAGCCAATGCGCGAGGCTCATTTGCACCTCTTATGTGGGCTCCAATCGCCAATAACCTCGTTGTTATCGTGGTTTTCGCTGCAATTCTTCTTACTCAGCGCGCGATTGAAATCGGCACGATTACCGACCTTCAAGTGCAACTACTTGGATGGGGAACCACTCTCGGAGTTGTTGTTCAAGCACTCATTTTGATTCCGGTTGTAAAACGATCAGGAATTCACCTTCGTCCCATGTTTGGCGTGAAGGGTCTTGGAAAATCATTTGGCCTTGCTGGTTGGACCCTTGTCTATGTTCTTATCTCTCAACTTGGTTATCTCGTAACGGTAAACGTTGCAACGAGCGCCGCAGTTCGTAGCGCGCAGGCTGGAATTACAACAGGTGTTGGTTTTACTCCTTACACAAGTGCGTACTACATCATGCTCCTTCCGTATTCGATTGTGACAATCTCGATTGTTACCGCGCTCCTTCCACATCTTTCAAAACTTGCTATCGCGCATAATGTTGAAGAAGTTCGCAAGCAATTGATTCGCGCTATTCGTATGGTTGGCGTTGTTACTGTTCCAAGCGCAGTAGCTCTTCTTCTCTTCGGCCCACTAATGACAGAAGCTCTTTACATGGGAGTAAGTCTTGAAGATGCTCGCTATATCGGCTTTGTTTTATCAGCGCTCAGCTTAGGGCTTGTCGCATTTTCAATTAATCTCATTTTGATTCGTGGATTTAACGCATTTGAAGATACAAAGACTCAGGTGACATCAATTGTCATTATCAACATTATCTCTGTCGCACTTTCTTATCTCTTCCTCGAAACTCTCGATAGCAACTGGGTCACCGTTGGATTGGGTATCGCTTTCTCAATCAGTTACATCGTCGGGCTATTTATTACGATCTCACTTCTGAAGAAACATGTCGGACGACTTCAGATCAGTGAATTCGCTTCACAGCACGGCCGCCTGTTAATCGCCTCACTCGTTGGCATGGTTCCATTTTTTGCAATCGCTCAATACTTCAACTGGGCGTATGACGACACAACGCTGGTAATGCGCATTGTTCGTCTCGCCTTTGTTCTAGGTGGAAGCGGCTTGGCATACCTACTCTGCGCAAGAGCTCTGAAAGTGAGTGAAATCGCAGGCCTTAGAGGCTTCGCCACATCTGTCTTGCAACGTCGTCGCAAGAAGTAAGTGACCTTCGCGCTGTAATGTTGCGCCCATGAGCACTGAAGTACGCGAACTCGTCATTGTTGGATCAGGTCCTGCCGGTTACACAGCTGCAATTTATGCAGCTCGTGCGCAATTAAACCCTGTCATCTACGAAGGTTCTGTTACTGCTGGTGGCGCACTTATGAACACCACTGAAGTTGAAAACTTTCCAGGATTTATTGAAGGCATCATGGGTCCGGACCTCATGGATAACATGCGTAAGCAAGCAAAGCGTTTTGGCGCTGAACTTATTACTGATGACGTTGTCGAAATGGATTTAACTGGCGATATTAAGATTATTAAAGATGGTTCAGGAAATACTGTAAAAGCAAAAGCTGTCATCCTTGCTATGGGCTCTGCTTACCGAGAAATCGGTCTTGAGAACGAGAAACGTCTATCTGGTCGTGGTGTTTCATGGTGTGCAACTTGTGATGGATTCTTCTTCCGCGATCAAACAATTGCTGTTGTTGGTGGCGGAGACTCTGCAGTTGAAGAAGCAACATTCCTTACAAAGTTTGCAAGCAAAGTTGTCTTGATTCACCGTCGCGATGAACTTCGCGCTTCAAAGATTATGCAAGAACGAGCATTCGCTAATCCAAAGCTTGAAATGTTGTGGGATACCGAAGTTATCGATGTCTTGGGTGCTGAAAAGGTTGAGGCGCTCGAACTTCGCAACACAAAGACCGGCGAAGTCTCAAAGCGAGATTTCACAGGACTCTTTGTCGCTATCGGGCATATTCCGCGCTCTGAACTTGTTACATCTTCTGTAACCCTTGATGACGAGGGTTATGTAAAGGTCGAAGGGCGTTCAACGCGCACAAATCTCTCTGGAGTCTTCGCATGTGGCGACTTGGTGGATCACACCTACCGCCAGGCAATTACTGCAGCAGGTTCTGGATGCCAAGCTGCTCTAGACGCAGAAAAATTCTTATCCCACTAGTAATCTAACTGTCTTACAAAACAAATAGGAGTAACGATGAGCGCACCAACTAAGGTCACAGCAGCTGATTTCGATCAGGTTGTACTAAAGAGCAGCACACCAGTTTTGGTTGATTTCTGGGCTGAATGGTGCGGACCTTGCCGCGCAATCGCTCCAATCCTTGATGACATTGCAGCTGAGCACGGCGACAAGCTCAAGATCGTAAAGCTCAACACTGATGAAGAGTCAGCAATTGCAATTAAGTACGGAGTTACATCAATTCCAATGCTCAATGTTTATGTCAACGGTGAAGTTGTTAAGACAATCATCGGTGCAAAGCCAAAGCCAGCTCTTCTTAAAGAGCTCGAAGGCTTCATTTAATCAACGCCCTCGCGGGTCGGATTAATTTATGAAAGAGATGTCTCCAGACGAGATTCGCTCTTTCCAACAAGAACGCGGTCTCCATGTAACTGGTGAACTTAACGACGCCACAATTCGCGCGCTCGATGAGTCGCGCTGGAAGCTTGGAGATCGTTCTCTCTATCTGCAAAGTTCTCCGATGATGCGCGGTGATGACGTCGCTGCGTTGCAATCACGTCTTACTGAGATGGGTTTCAATTGTGGTCGCGTCGATGGAATCTTCGGTGAAATGACTGAAGCTGCTGTCAAAGAGTTTCAGAAATCTGTTGGTGTAAAAGTTGATGGTAAATGCGGACCTGCAACAATCATCGCGCTCCTTCGACTTACAAAGATTGTCTCTGGTGGCGCACCTGGCGCTCTTCGCGAAAGTGCAGCGCAGAAAAATCGTGGGCCGGCTCTTGCAAACAAAGTAATTGTTATTGATCCTGCATCAAATGATTATGAAGCAGAGATTGTCTATGACATTGCACAACGTTTAGAAGGTCGTTTACTTGCACTGGGTGCCAGCGTCTTCTTAACTCGCGGTGCTCATAACAATCCGACAGAAGCAGAACGAATCTCATTCACCAATCAAAATGGTGCAGATCTTTTGATTTCACTTCATGTTGATCACTACTCAAATCCATCTGCGCGCGGCGTTGCAACCTTCTTTTATGGCAGCGATCAGCACGGTGTGCATTCAATTGTGGGCGAACGTTTTGCATCCCTTGTACAGCGTGAAATTTGTGCGCGTACTGATTTCCTTAACTGCCGCACTCATGCCAAGACCTGGGATTCGTTGCGCCTTACAAAGGCGCCCGCTGTTCGTGTAGATCTTGGTTATGCAACCAATGAAGGCGATGCCGCGCGCCTTGCCCGCGCCGATTTCCGCGATACTGTCGCTGAAAGTTTCGTTATTGCGATTCAACGCCTCTATTTAGCTGCTGAAGATGATGCAAAGACCGGAACGCTTCGAATTTCAGACCTGCGTAGCGCAGGTATTCGCCGCTAATCAGCGCACAACTCACTAAAGGTATGTGGGAGACTTCTCCTTATGTCCGACATTTCAATTCGCTATCAAACTGGTGCTCCACAACATCTCGAAACGAGATTTGCTGCCCGAGCCGCCGGAATGTTGCCTTCTGAAATTCGCGCTCTCTTTGCTGTTGCGTCCCGCCCTGAAATTGTTTCACTCGCAGGTGGAATGCCAAATCTTTCAGCACTTCCAATGGAGATGATGGCTGGCGTTGTAAACGAACTTATTCTCACCAACGGTTCTGAAGCGCTTCAATATGGAAGCGGACAAGGACATCCAAAACTTCGCGAACAGATCTGCGATGTCATGGCGCTTGAAGGAATTCGTGCAAATGCAGATGACATTGTTGTAACAACAGGTTCGCAGCAAGCTCTCGACCTTATTTCACGCATCTTTATCGATCCAGGCGATGTTGTACTTGTTGAAGCACCTTCATATGTCGGCGCTCTCGGAACATTCCGCCAATACGAAGCATCTGTTGTTCACGTCGAGATGGATCACGATGGAATGATTCCTGATTCGCTGCGTGCCGCAATTAAGAGCGTTCGTGCAGCTGGTCGCAAAATTAAGTTCTTATATTTGATTCCGAATTACCAGAATCCAACAGGTGTCTGTCTTCCGGCAGATCGCCGCACAGAGATCTTAAATATCTGTCGCGAAGCTGAAATTTTCGTCGTTGAAGATAACCCTTACGGCCTTCTGGGCTTTGATAAGCCATCACCGAACGCAATGCGCGCTGAAGATTCAGAGAATGTCATCTATTTAGGCTCATTCTCAAAGACAATTGCATCTGGTCTTCGTGTGGGCTGGGCGCTTGTTCCGCAATCTTTAAAGGATAAGTTGGTGATTGCATCTGAATCATCGATCTTGTGTCCATCAAACTTCACACAACTAACAATTTCAAGCTACTTAGCTGATCAGCCTTGGCGTGATCAAATCGCTAGTTTCTGCGAACTTTATAAGGTGCGCCGCGATGCGATGTTGGAGTCCCTTGAACAACATTTCCCAGCAGAGGCAACATGGACAAAGCCTGGCGGCGGTTTCTATGTATGGGTCAATCTTCCTCCTGAAATTGATACAAAGGCTCTGATGCCAAAGGCGATTGTTGCAAAGGTTGCCTATGTTCCAGGAAATGCTTTCTATGCAGATGGACTCGGTTCTTGGTCGATGCGTCTTTCTTATTGCCACCCAACACCAGAACGAATTCGTGAAGGCGTTAAAGCTCTTGGTGGAGTAGTTAAGCAAGAGATGAAGCGCCGCGGTACAGCGCTTAATTAATCTTTTTTACTTACCTTCGATTAAATCAACGATGCGCTGAAGATCTTCGCTGCCTGCAAATTCAATAACAATCTTGCCTTTGCCCTTACCTGTCTCAACGCTGACACGAGTATCGAGGTAATCGCTCAATAGTTCTGCCGCCGCTAGCCCTGCACCTGATACACCTTTGACTGCAGGCTTCTTTGTTGT
>CAZAET010000037.1:0-7075 GCA_964484215.1 uncultured Candidatus Planktophila sp.
ATCGCAGAAATGCGCACTGGTGAAGGAAAGACTCTTGTAGCAACTCTTCCTTCCTATCTCAACGCATTGGCAGGACGCGGCGTTCACGTCGTCACCGTCAACGACTATCTCGCAGAACGCGATAGCGAGTGGATGGGCCGAATTCATCGTTTCTTAGGTCTTACTGTTGGCGTCATCGTCAATAGCATGACTCCTACCGAGCGTCGCGCTGCATATCTATCAGACATTACTTATGGAACAAATAACGAATTTGGCTTTGACTATCTTCGCGACAATATGGCTTGGTCTCTCGAAGATTGCGTACAGCGCGACCACTTCTTTGCAGTTGTTGACGAAGTTGACTCGATTTTGATCGACGAGGCCCGTACGCCTCTAATCATTAGCGGACCTGCTGATAAGGCAACCAAGTGGTACGTCGAATTCGCTAATATCGCGACGAAATTACAGCGCGATGTTCACTACGAAGTAGATGAGAAGAAGAAGACCATCGGCATCCTTGAAGAAGGTGTCACCAAGGTTGAAGAACTTCTGAAGATTGAAAACCTCTACGAGGCTGCAAATACAACTTTGATTGGCTATCTCAACAACTCAGTTCGCGCGAAGGAACTCTTCAAGCGCGACAAGGATTACGTTGTCATGAATGGCGAACTTCTCATTGTCGATGAGCACACAGGCCGCATGCTTGCAGGCCGTCGTTACAGCGAGGGTTTGCACCAGGCTCTCGAAGCGAAAGAGCGCATCGATATCAAGGATGAAAACCAGACCCTTGCAACAATTACTTTGCAGAACTACTTCCGTCTCTACGAGACCATTTCAGGTATGACTGGTACTGCGATGACAGAAGCATCTGAATTCCACCAGATTTATAAGTTGGGTGTAGTTCCAATTCCTACCAACCGCGATATGCAGCGTATCGATCAACCAGATTTGGTTTACAAATCTGAAGCAGGAAAGTTTGCAGCAGTAACTCGCGATATCGTCGAGCGCCATCGCAAGGGGCAGCCTGTACTTGTTGGAACTGTCAGCGTTGAAAAATCTGAGGAACTTTCAGGATTCCTCAAGAAGGCAGGCGTCGCACACGAAGTCCTCAACGCAAAGCACCACGAGCGCGAAGCAGCGATTGTTGCCCGTGCCGGTGTTAAGGGAGCCGTAACTGTTGCAACAAATATGGCAGGTCGCGGAACAGACATCATGCTCGGTGGAAACCCTGAATTTATGGCTGATTTCGAACTCCAACGCCGAGGACTTTCACCCGTTGATAACGCCGCAGAGTATGAAGCAGCATGGCCAGAAGAGATTGCGAAGCAGAAAGCTGCAATTGCAAAGGAGCATGAAGAAGTAATTGCTCTCGGTGGCCTCTATGTTTTAGGCACTGAACGCCACGAATCTCGTCGTATTGATAACCAGCTCCGCGGACGTTCAGGACGTCAGGGCGATCCTGGTGAATCTCGCTTCTATCTCTCACTTCAAGATGATTTGATGCGTAGATTTAACTCAGGAATTGTCGAGCGCGTACTTGCAGCTGCTGGTTTGCCTGAAGATGAACCAATCGAATCAAAGATGGTTTCAAATGCTATTCGCTCTGCTCAGACTCAAGTTGAGGCGCAGAACTTTGAAATTCGTAAGAATGTTTTGAAGTATGACGATGTCATGAACCGCCAGCGTGAGGTTATCTACAGTGAGCGCCGCCTTGTTCTTGAAGGCAAAGATATTGGCGAGCAGGTTTCAGACTTTATGGGAGAAACAATCTCAGCTTACGTTCGTGCTGCAGCGCAGCAAGGCTTTGGCGAGGATTGGGATCTAGACCAGCTCTGGACTGCGCTCAAGTTAATCTATCCAATCTCCTTCACACCCGAACAGATTATCGCTGAAGTCGGATCTGCATCTGCACTCGATGCTGATTTCCTTGAGGCAAGAATCCTTGATGATGCAGCTGCTGCATATAAGAAGCGTGAAGAAGAGCTAGGAGTTGAAGTTCTTCGCGAACTTGAGCGAAAAGTTCTTCTTTCCGTTCTTGATCGCAAGTGGCGCGAACACCTTTATGAAATGGATTACCTACAAGAAGGTATCGGCCTACGTGCGATGGCACAGCGCGACCCACTCGTTGAATACCAACGTGAAGGTTACGAACTCTTCGCGGCGATGATGGATGCCATCAAGGAAGAGCTTGCAAGTCTTGTATTTAACGTTGAGGTAACCATTGAAGGCGACGGATCTCAGGTAAAGGCTCGTGGCGTTACTGAAAAGCCAGTACAAACACAGCCACTGAAGTACACCGCTGCCGATGAAAATGGAGTCACTTCATCAGGAGATGTAACTCGTAACGCTCCTTGCCCTTGTGGCTCTGGAAAGAAGTACAAGCGTTGCCACGGAGCAGTTTCCTAAATCTTTAACGCTTTACAGCATCTGTAGCGCTGTACACAACCAGCGTCCATCAACGCCTTCAAAGCGGATTACTACTGCGCGAAAGCGGTCGTTGTACCTGATGATTACAGTCGATTCGCAGATTCCATCTAGTGGTTCGGTTTGGTGAATGCTCTTGATTTTGCCAATTTCTTTCTGGCTTCCTGATTTCTTCAGTAGCTCCATATAAATCACGCGATGACACCATCTAATCAATTGCGCTGGTTGGCGTCGTCCTGCCCAGACCTCAATGACGCTCACAATAAATTTCATCGTCCACGCATGCAGTTCAGGTAAGTCAGATGCTGAAGTTGGAATAGGCATCTCATCAAGTTCAAGCTCTTCACCAAAAGTTGAAGGAACCAAATACAACTTTGCTTTCTGTTCCACCCTTTCAATGACCGGGGGAGCAAAGAGATCGAGAACAGGGTGGCTCCAGAGAGCAGGATCTTCAGTGCTTGATATCAACTGCATCATGGGAGCCTGGGATCGATATGTCGCTGTGAGGTTTTCATAAGTTGTCATCTGCCGATACTTGGCTACCAAAGCAATGAATGAATCGCCCAAAAGAATGGTTTTTAGTCGCACTAAAGATCTACTGTGGAGAAGTCATCGAAAATAGAGTGAAGTCGCTCGTATCTTGCGCCCATGAAACAGAAGAAGAATTCCCAAACTCGTCTCATTGTTGCCAGCGCACTCTGTGCTGCAGCGCTCCTGGCCTCATTTGCTATGTCAAAGGCTGCAAATCAGAGAGAAAAGTACTGGGTAGTGCTTAAACCTATTGCCGTGGGAACGCAGTTAGAACAATCCGATGTCGGATATCAGATGGTTGCTTTAGGAAATTCTGGTGGAAATTACTTGAGCGGACAGAGCAATCCAGTGGGTTCGATTACCAAACGCCCGTTAGCTCCGGGTGATCTACTTGAAAACAGCGCCCTAACCAATAATTCGGCAGCTTTGGTTAATCAGCAGCTCTCGATAAGTCTTCGCAGCGTTGATATTCCTTCAACACTTCAGGTAGGTGAAGTTGTCACAATCTTTCAATTACACGATGCCTCTAATGGTGAGGCTGCACTGGAACCTAATCACATTCTGAGCGGAGTATTTATCGTTGGTTTAGATCGCAAGGGAAGTAATTTCGGAGGAGAAGCAGCGCTTACGATTTCCGTAAATCGAGATTCAGTCCCAGATCTCTTAGCGGCGACCACAAGTGGAAGACTCGTCATCGTGAGATCTGATGGGTGATTTCGTTCAACAGATTGCCGTCACAGGAATTCGAGATGCAGAGTTCGAAGGTTTTGTAGCAAGCGCATTATATGAACAAGGGTGGAATGTTCTTTTTCGTGCGCTGGATTTTCAATCCCTGAATACATATTTGGACACAGGTGCAACTGATAAGCCTTTGCTTCTTCTATCTACTGATTGCGAAGGACTGACTCCCGAAAGGCTGGATCTTTTGCGCCAGGAGGGAGGTAAGTACATTCTCTTTCGTGCGCAGAACGATATTCAAGACAAATACCCTGAATCAGTAGCGAGACCGACAACAACTCTTGAACTTGTCGCTCTTTTGCGAGGATCGCTGCGTAACCCACTGATACGTAGTAGCCATAGCGCAAAGGTGCGCGCACGCACAATTGTGCTGGGCGCAGTTTCGGGAGCGCTTGGAACTTCAACGCTAACAATCAACCTTGGAGCAGAACTAAGTGAAGCAGGCAGAAAAGTACTGATTGTTGATGCCCATGCCGAGTCACCTTCATTCGCATCGCTATTAGGAGAGAGAGGACTTAACACTTCAAGTGAAATCCGTGCATTTTCTGCAGGTCTACACATTTTAGAGATTACTCAAGAAAGAGTTGCTCAAGATCTATCACTGCTCGATCGAGCACTCTCTGAGTTCGACTTCATTCTGATTGATTGTGGAGTGCTACGTGATTTTGGTCAATCGCTTACAGGGCGGCGCTGGGGGAGCGAGGCAATTATCTGGTCGACTACTCATGCAGATGAAATGTGGATTCTTAGTCGGACAAACCATTTGGGACTAGAACGTCTAAGAGCTCTTATCAATGAACTTAGCCGTTACCCCATGAAACCATCTCCATCATTTATCAATACGCAAAGTGCGCACGTGAAGAGAGGCTCTTCGCGCGAAGAGCAATTTCTTCAATTAGTCACTCCTATTCGCCCAACCCGTCTGCTTCGACTCCCGTGGGATCCACGAAGTGTCTACGCCGCTGAAGAGAACCTTTCCCCTCTTATCGAATCCAATGAACGTGGGCTCTTGCGTAAAGTCATCGCAGATATTGCCGGTGAATTAGCCTCATAACTTCTTATAGGCTTGGCTCATGCGCGGATATCTAGCTATGACAGCTCAAGAGGTTGCCGAGTTTGCTCAATCCCGCGAATTCGATGTTTCAGATCTTTACGCGCCGACTTCTCAGTTTATTGTCGATAACCAAGACCTCGATGATGAAGAAATCGAATTCACGCTATCTATGGTTGCAGCCGAAGATGCCCTTGAGATGAAGACAGCAACATCAGGCAAGGCTTGTGTTCTCGCATTTGAAGTACCGCCGGAACTCATCAAAGAAAGCCACGATATGTCTATCTCGCTCTTAACTCCACTACTTTGGGAACATCTCGAATGCCTCTTTGAAGTTTCTGACGATGGTGAAGAGCTAACATGGTTTGCAACACAAGAGATCGCCAACAATCTCGATAGTTGGCTGAAGTAGTTTCTTATGGCATCCATCGAGGATTATGTTCAGGGCAGAAGCCCGCTCTCTGCTGATCAAGTCCATCGACTTCGCGAGCTTGTTGCCGACTGGCAATTACTATCTGATCTCTCCTTTGCAGATTTAATTCTCTGGGTGCCTTTGCGTAAAGATATGAAGAGCTGGCCAACTGGCTATGTTGCTGTTGCACATATTCGCCCAACTACTGCGGCCACGCTCTTTCCTCACGATGTCATTGGCGAAGAAATTACATATGGCGCGCGACCTCATATTGACGAAGCTCTTTCCAGCGCAGAAATCATCCGTGATACACAGCCTGAACCCATGGGTGATTTCATGGTGAAAGAAGAGACGATTCCAGTTATCTTTGATGAACATGTCATCGGAGTTATCTCTCGCCACCGAAATTCAGAGCTGATGCGACAACCCAGCCGTCTCGAACTTAACTATCGAGAGATTGCACATAATCTCTATCGAATGATTTCTGAAGGAACTTTTCCTTACCCAGATGCAGGATCTCTCTTTGATCCAGCACCACGCGTAGGTGATGGCCTTATCCGCCTTGATGTAAATGGTGTTGTCTCCTACGCAAGCCCCAATGCACGTTCTGCATTTAGTCGACTCGGATGGATGAGTGAAGTAGAAGGACATTTACTCGGCGAAGTTGCCCAATCTCTTGCCCGCGTTCGCCCTGATGCACATGAAGAAACTATCGCACTAGGACTTACTGGAAAATCCCTAAAGCGTGTGGAAATTGAAAATGCGGGTGGAACGATTGATTTCACTGTACTTCCATTGATTAAGAGCGGTGACAGAATTGGTGCAATCGTGATGCTCAATAACGTCACCGAACTCCGCCGCCGCGAACGTGAATTGGTTACAAAAGATGCAACCATCCGCGAGATCCATCACCGCGTGAAGAACAACTTACAAACGGTTTCAGCGCTACTTCGCCTACAGGCTCGTCGCATCGAAGATCCGGGGGCGAGTGCTGCACTGAATGAAGCCGTACGTCGCATCGCATCGATTGCACTGGTGCACGAAACACTTTCCAGCAGTCGTGACTCATCGGTTGCTTTTGATGAAGTACTCGACAGTTTGGTTTCCCATGCACTCGAACTCAGTCCGCGTATGAATGAGCTGCGCATAGAGCGAACTGGAAAACTGGGTTCACTTGAACCACGTATTGCCACACCACTTGCACTTGTCATCACTGAGTTAATTCATAATGCTCTCGAGCACGGCCTAGCCGAAGAAGGTCTCGCACTTGGTATCCATGTCTCAAGTAATGGTTCAGAGTTATCCGTGACTATTTCAGATGACGGCGTGGGATTCCCTGAAGGCTTTGATATTTCAACATCACCAAACTTGGGGCTACAGATTGTCCGCACGCTGACAGAGAATGAATTACGCGGAACGTTATCTTTGATTACAGATGAGCAAGAGACTCGGGCTGTGCTTACCTTCCCAAGTAATTAATAAAGTTACTACTGACCGCTCTCAGCTAGGCGCGCACGATTTCGTGCAGCACGACGCTTAAGTGCGCGACGTTCATCTTCAGAGAGACCGCCCCATACGCCGGCATCCTGTCCAGATTCAAGAGCCCATGCAAGACATGGATCTTTCACAATGCAGCGATTACAGACCTTCTTCGCCTCTTCGATCTGCGTGATGGCAGGTCCGGTATTTCCTACAGGGAAGAAGAGCTCTGGATCTTCTTCACGACATGCAGATTGATGTCTCCAGTCCATGGCTCTACCTCCTCTTCGCAAAACTTGATTGTGCGGCAGATGTGCTGCGCGCAAGAGCCAATTCTCTCTATATCGAGATATTTAAACAAGAAGGTAGCGAAAGAGATTTTCTAAATACGGGTGATTTATATCGCGTGCCCCCGACAGGAATCGAACCTGTGCACCTGCCTCCGGAGGGCAGTGCTCTAT
>CAZAET010000038.1:0-6974 GCA_964484215.1 uncultured Candidatus Planktophila sp.
GGGTGGCGGAATTGGCAGACGCGCTAGCTTGAGGTGCTAGTTCTCGCAAGGGATTCGGGGTTCAAGTCCCCGTTCGGACACAGTTACGGTGGTTGGATACAGCAATGGATTTAGGTCGCGCGCTTTCTCTAATTCGCCCTATTCCCGATTATCCGAAACCAGGAATTCTCTTTCAAGATATCACTCCTCTTCTCGCAGATCCTGGCGCCTTTAATCGAGTTATCTCCGAGATCGCATCACTAGATTCTCATTCAGAGATTGCCGCTGGAATTGAAGCCCGAGGTTTTATTTTTGCCAGCGCGGTCGCCTTGCACAGACAGATTGGCTTCGTGCCCGTACGAAAGAAGGGCAAACTTCCATCGGCTACTTATTCGCGTTCGTATGGACTTGAGTACGGAAGTGATGAGATCGAAATTCATCGCGATGCTTTAACACCTGGATGCAAGGTAACTTTGATTGACGATGTATTAGCAACGGGCGGCACTTTAGAAGCTGCCGTCGAGCTGATTGCCGATGCCGGTGGTGTGGTGTCAAGCATTGTGGTTCTTCTCGAGATTGCCGCACTCGAGGGTCGAGATAGGATCGAGAAGATTGCACCAGGTGTTCAACTCCATTCGTTGGTTACCATCTGATGCGTATCCCCCAAATTCAAGCGCTACGCGCATTTGCTGCAACCCTTGTCGTTATCTATCACGCTGGAATCACATCAGGCGGATATATCGGCGTCGATATCTTCTATGTAATCTCTGGCTATTTGATCACAGGATTGCTCTTACGCGAACTAGATAAATCCGGAACACTTGGGCTTAAGGCCTTCTATCTACGTCGCATTAAGCGTTTATTGCCGACATCTTTCTTCGTTCTCTTCGTGACAGGCGTAACTGCTTGGTATCTATATCCCGCAACTATGCGCGCAGATTTGGGTAAGGATATAGCCGCAGCTGGTGTTTATATCTCTAACTACCTATTCGCTTTCTGGCAGATGGATTATCAAAATCTCAGCGCAGTTCCACCAGTAGTTATTCACTACTGGTCGCTGGCCGTTGAAGAACAGTTCTATCTCTTCTGGCCCTTCATCATTCTCGCCCTTTACAAGCGTGGAGGACGGCGAACAGTCGGAATCGGAATTCTTGCAATCTCCATTGCATCGTTCCTCTTTAGCTTGTATCAAACTTCTACAGAACCAATCTGGGCTTTCTACTCTCTACCAACACGTGCATGGGAGCTTGGGGTAGGTGCACTGCTTCTCTATATCCCGCCGCGCATTAGGTTCTCTCAGAACTACCTATGGATCGCTCTCGCCCTCTTTATCTATGGAACTCTTCAGTTCAGAGATAACACTCCTTTTCCTGGAACAGCGGCGCTTGTACCCGTGCTTGCGACAGCGATTTCAATCGCAGCAGTTCATTCTTGGCCAAAGATTCTTAACTCCATCGGAAACCACCGAATAGTTCAGTGGTTAGGAGAGATTTCATATCCGCTCTATTTATGGCATTGGCCCCTCCTGGTTATCCCGGCAATCTACTTTGGCCGCAACTTAACTATCTTTGAACGCTTCCTCGCCGTACTAGCAACACTTTTCCTTGCCGAACTCACACATCGATATATCGAAGAGCCGCTAAGACATGCGAAACTTCCACCAAAAACAGTGATTCGTGGTGGTGTTGCTGCGACGGTAATTTCCCTCACCTTGGGCCTTGCGATTAATTCATCGTATTCAGATATCGTGACACTGAAAGATGGCAAGAAAATTTCATTGCAAGAAATCATGAAAAAGCCTGCTGTCTATGACGATGGATGTCACGTAAATAATGGTGAAACAACATCCCCTGACTGCACTTACGGAGTTCGTGGATCATCGCGCAAGATTGTTCTCTTTGGAGACTCTCACGCTGCGCAATGGTTCCCAACACTTGAGAAGCTAGCGCGCGAGCAAGGATTTGAGCTGATTTCTCTGACCAAGTCAGCTTGTCCTGGTCCTGCAGTCACGAAGGTAGATACCGGCGAATATAAGAACTCCGATTGCTTTGCGTGGCGTGACTATGCGTACAAGCGGATAAAGTCGATTAATCCGGAGGCGGTTCTTGTAAGCGGATTCCAACACTTTGAAGTCCCATCAAAATATTCAAGTCGTGAATCGTGGTGGCGCGAAGGACAAGTGAAGACATATAAATCACTTCGTGGAAGCTCACCTCGAATCATCTATATCTCTGACACTCCACACCCAAATAGAGATATACCAAGTTGTATCGCATCGGGAAGCCTTGACCGTTGCAATGGCTCTGAACGTTCAACTCCAATCTTCTCTCCCGGGTATCTAAAAATTAATCCGACCTCTTGGCTGTGTGAACGAAATTGCCCGGGTGTTATTGAAGGCGTTGTTGCGTATCGAGATGCTTCGCACCTCTCGGTCGAAATGGCGCGTGCTCTCTCACCTAATCTCCTGCAAGCTCTGAGGAATCTAGGTGCGCTCAGCAAGACATCTAATGAGCAGAAGAAGTAAAAAAGTGGCAGGATGCCGTCGTGGCTGAACTGGTGTATTACTGCGGGACAATGGATAGCGGAAAATCGACCCTCGCTCTTCAAACTGCGCATAACCATAAGAGCCGAGGACGTTCAGGCCTCATCTTTACAAACAAGGATCGAGCCGGTTCGGGCGTTATTAGCTCACGTTTAGGTCTGCAATCAGAAGCGATTGAAGTAGAACCCGAACTCGATATCCACAAATTTGTCGTTGAGCATCTCTCGATGGGTGATCGCATCGATTACATCATCTGCGACGAAGCTCAGTTCTATCAGCCTGATCAAATCGACGGCCTAGCAAAAATTGTTGATGGACTTGGTATCGATGTCTATGCATTTGGAATCCTTGCTGACTTCCGAACGAAACTCTTCCCAGGTTCAGCTCGGCTCGTCGAACTAGCCGATCGCGTAAATACTCTTCAGGTTGAAGCTCTCTGCTGGTGCGGTTCACGCGCTACGCACAACGCCCGTACTGTCAACGGCGTCATGGTCACCGAAGGTGAACAGGTTGTTGTTGGCGATGTTGGAAAGAGTGACGAGATTGCATACGAAGTGCTCTGTCGTCGCCACCATATGCGTCAAGTTACAGCGCGTGCTTCACGCGCAGGTCATATAAGTTCTGATCCCCTCCCATTCAACGAGTAGAAAAGGTCCACTTATGAATACACGCTCTTATGCAGTGATGGAAGCAAAGAAGCCTCTCGTTCCTTACGAGTTCGATCGTCGCGAGCTCGGAGCCCACGACGTCGCTCTCGATATCGCGTATGCGGGAATTTGCCACAGTGATATTCATCAGGCGCGCGAAGAATGGGGTCCTGCAATATTTCCAATGGTTCCAGGTCATGAAATCGCCGGCACGGTGACATCTATTGGATCTTCTGTTACGAAATTTAAGGTTGGCGACAAAATTGGCGTTGGTGTATTTGTCGATTCATGTCGAACCTGTGAGAATTGTAAGCAAGGTTTACAGCAGTACTGCCTTGAAGGAATGACGGGTACCTATAACCAGCTAGAACGCGATGGCAAGACCGTTGCCATGGGTGGTTACTCAAATTACTTCGTTATCAACGAAGATTACGCAGTACACATTCCTGAAAATCTTCCACTCGAAGGTGTTGCACCACTTCTATGCGCTGGAATCACTCTTTATTCTCCAATTAAGCATTGGAACGTTGGACCTGGAAAGAAAGTTGCTGTCATGGGCCTCGGTGGGCTTGGCCATATGGGCGTTAAGTTCGCGGTCGCTATGGGCGCTGAAGTAACCGTTCTCTCTCATTCACCCCATAAGAAAGACGATGCTCTTGCGATGGGTGCTCATCACTTCGTCGCAACCAATGATGATTCCATCTTCGCCGCACACGCTAAATCTTTTGACGTCATTTTAAACACGGTCAGCGCGGAATTGGATATCAACAAGTACGTCTCGCTCCTAAAGCTCGATGGCACCTTGGTGGTAATCGGCCTTCCAGGCAAGCCTTACGCGGTGCATGTGGGATCACTTCTTGATGGTCGACGTTCAATCGCCGGATCAATGATTGGTGGAATTCCACAATTACAAGAGATGCTCAACTTCTGTGGAGAAAAATCGATTGTGAGCGATGTTGAAGTCATCAAGGCTGATTACATCAACGAGGCATACGAGCGCACAGTTGCTAGTGACGTGAAGTACCGATTCGTTATCGACGCTTCAACTATCTAGATCAAGTTAAATCTTCTCGTTTAGATAAATTGATGTAGCAAGGTTGCAATCGCCGGCGCAATTACGAGTGCCGGCAATAAGTTTGCTACTGCAATCTTCTTGATGTCTAATAGGCGTAATCCGATGCCCACAAGCATCAGACCCCCGCATATAGTCATTGCATCGATTTGATAAGGCTGAAGTACTGAGCCCAAAAAGAGTCCAACCAACGTCCACACACCCTGATAAATCGCAACTGGGATAGCAGAGGCCGCAACCCCCCAACCCAGTGATGAGGCAAAAGCCATTGCTGCAAAGAAGTCGAGAGAGGATTTAAGAATTAATTGATCCAGACCCTCTGACATTCCGTCGCTCACGCTTCCAAGGATTGCAAGTGGTCCGATAACAAAGAGTAAAGACGCCGAAACGAAACCTTCGATAAAGGGTCCATCACTTGATGCTTTGAACTTTTGTCGCAGCGTTTCTCCAAATTTATCCAATCTATTTTCGAGAGAAAGTGCGGAACCGATAAGTCCACCGACCAGCATTGCTCCTAAAACTACGAGCAAGGTTGAACCCTTAGGGATTGAATCAATAAAGCTCGACGACCATAGTGGCATGAGCGCTGATGCCGCCCCGAGCAAAGTGACGAGACCCAGAATGTCCGTAATGAGGCTCAGTGATTTCTTGGTTAAACGACTTCCGGCACCGATACCAATGCTGGATCCAATGACAATTGCAATGACATTGATGAGCGTTCCAAGACCTACGAACATTGTTTAACTATAGACTTTCCCAATGAAATTTTCTGAGCTTCTTAGCGCTCTAAAGCCACATAAGACAGTTCCGATTACTCCTTGGCGAGCTGAACATAGGTGGCAACTCTCCCCCATTCGTGTACTCATTCTCTTCTTTGGTCTTGCAATTTTTGGTCTTGGTGACTCACTTCTAGTCCAAGGAAATGTAGGGAATGCGCCCTGGACTGTCTTCTCTCAAGGTTTAACGCTGAAAACAGGTATGAGCATCGGGTGGGCAACCTTTGTTATCAGCGTTTTCGTTCTTCTTATCTGGATACCGCTCAACGAGAAACCAGGTTTCGGGACGCTTTCAAATATTGTTCTCATCGCGACATTTATCGAAGTTGGAACACACATCTTCCCTAAACAGAACACAACGCTGTCAGGAATACTCTTTTCACTTATTGGAATCGCGATGGTTGGACTTGGTTCTGCGCTCTACATCACCTGCGGCCTTGGGCCTGGTCCTCGCGATGGAGCCATGACCGGAATTCACTACAAGACTGGGATCAGAGTCGGCCGAGTTCGCCTCGGCATCGAAGTCGTAGTACTCATTATCGGATGGCTCATGGGTGGGACAGTCGGCATCGGAACGGCGCTTTTCGCCCTCTTGATCGGCCAATCTGTGGCAATTTTCCTGGGGATCGTGGCGCGTTTAACCCATAAGTAGCCTTTGGGCTGAACTAGCCTTTGGGCATCTTCCCTCGGTCTGTGAGCCGTCATTTCACACGGGGTCGCAAACACCCCCGTTACCAAAATCAGGAAGGTTCGACATGCTCGATAGTTTCTTCAAAATATCTGAACGTGGCTCCACTGTAGGTCGTGAAGTTCGTGGCGGTCTCGTCACATTCTTCACAATGGCTTACATCGTGGCGCTAAATCCACTCATCATCGGTCTAAGCAAGGATGCAGATGGAAAATTCCTCGGTGGTGGAGATGCTCCTAACCTAGCTCTCGTCGCCGCAATGACAGCTCTTATGGCTGGCGTACTGACAATCCTCATGGGCGTTGTCGGAAACTACCCACTTGCACTCGCAACAGGACTTGGTCTCAACACCTTCGTCGCAGTTGGAATTGCATCAAAGATGACATGGGCAGATGCAATGGGCCTCGTCGTTCTTGAAGGAATCATCATCACAATTTTGGTTCTCACAGGATTCAGAACTGCTGTCTTCAAGGCAGTTCCAGCACAGTTGAAGATTGCGATCTCAGTTGGTATCGGTCTCTTCATCGCTCTTATCGGTCTGGTTGATGCAGGCTTCGTTCGTCGTACAGGAGCTGGTCCAGTACCAGTAACTCTCGGCGATGGCGGAACCCTTGTTGGCTGGCCGATTATCGTTTTCGCACTTGGTCTCTTCCTAACGATCGGTTTGATGGTGAAGAAGGTAAAGGGTGCAATCCTTATCGGTATCGTTGTTGCGACAGCGGTTGCGGTCTTCATCGAAACAACACTGAAGATTGGTCCTAACTTCAATGGAGCAACAGGTGCTGTAAATCCAAAGGGATGGGGACTTAACGTTCCAGCGATGCCTGAGAAGGTTGTTGCTACACCTGATTTCAGCCTTTTCGGTGAATTCAACCTCTTCGGCTCACTTGATCGCGTTCCATTGATCACTGTGATTCTTCTTGTCTTCACTCTTTTGCTTTCTGACTTCTTCGATACTGTCGGAACAGTTACAGCAATTGGTCACGAAGCAAACCTCATCGATCGCGATGGAAATATTCCTAACAACGATCGCATCCTCCTTGTTGACTCACTCGCAGCTGTCGGCGGTGGCGTTGGAAGCATCTCTTCTAACACCAGCTACATCGAATCAGCTGCTGGTGTTGGCGAAGGAGCTCGTACAGGTCTTGCATCTGTGGTCACAGGTGTGTGCTTCTTGCTCACAACATTCCTTGCACCACTAGTAGCAATCATCCCTTACGAAGCAGCTACTCCGGCTCTTGTCATTGTCGGTTTCTTGATGATGACACAG
>CAZAET010000039.1:0-6972 GCA_964484215.1 uncultured Candidatus Planktophila sp.
TGAGATTGCGGAGAGCGATTAGCTGGGCGCCTGCGCCTGCGTTTCTTTTTCGTACCTTCGCTGCCCGCACTAGGTGCCGGGATCATGAAGTAAGAGTACGCGACTACGCTTATCTATTGTGAGCGCTGAGAAGGTTAATTTAGGAGCGGCCGGAGAACTGGCTATTCGCTCCCTCATTGAACGGGCCCCTCTGGCCAGCTCACTCGCTGAAGCATTTAAGAAAGAGGGATTCCGCCTCGCTCTCGTTGGCGGACCGGTGCGCGATGCAATTCTTGGTCGCCTTGGAAACGATTTAGATTTCACAACAGATGCGCACCCACATCAGACAAAGAAAATTTTGAAATCGTGGGCAGATAACGTCTGGGATACAGGAATTCTTTTTGGAACTGTTGCCGGAAAACGTGGTGATACAACAGTTGAGGTAACTACATATCGCACCGAAAAGTATGAAGAGAATTCGCGCAACCCTGATGTTGAATTTGGTGAAACCATTGAAGGCGATCTATCGCGTCGCGACTTCACTGTTAACTCGATGGCACTTGAGCTTACGGGAACAAAACCAGAATTCATCGATCCATTTGATGGTCTTGGCGATTTAGCAAAACGCATTCTGCGAACACCGTCGAGTGCAACGCAATCATTTAGTGATGATCCACTTCGCATGATGCGTGCTGCTCGTTTTGCAAGCCAACTTGGTTTTGATCTTGATTCTGAAGTTATTGAAGCGATGACATCGATGGCTAGCCGCATCTCAATCATCTCTGCAGAACGTGTGCGCGATGAATTTGTTAAATTGCTAATGTCTGATCGCCCACGAATCGGAATCACAATTTTGGTAGATACAGGACTTGCCGATTTAGTTGTGCCTGAAATTCCTAAGTTACGACTTGAAATCGATGAACATCATCACCATAAAGATGTTTACGAACATTCCATCACTGTTCTTGAACAAGCAATTTCACAAGAAGAACGTTTGGGCGGGCCAAACCTTGTCATTCGTTTAGCCGCGCTACTTCACGACATTGGTAAACCAAAGACACGTAACCTTCTTGAAGGTGGCGGAGTCTCTTTCCATCATCACGAAGTAGTTGGCTCACGCCTTTCCAAGAACCGCATGAAAGCGCTGCGCTTTGATAATGACACTATCGAAGCCGTTGAAACCCTTGTTGCACTTCACCTTCGCTTCCACGGGTATGGCGATGGCGAATGGACTGATTCAGCGGTACGCCGATATGTGCGCGATGCAGGCGATTTACTTGTGCATTTGCACGTTCTTACACGTGCGGATTGCACCACGCGAAATGCAAAGAAAGCAGATCGCTTAGCTCGTACTTACGACGGGCTAGAGGCGCGCATTGCAAAACTTTCTGAAGAAGAAGAGCTTTCCAAGATTCGTCCCGACCTTGATGGCGCACAAGTAATGTCGTTACTTGGTATCAAACCATCTGCTGATGTTGGAAAAGCTTTAGATTTCTTGATGGAACTTCGCATGGAACATGGTCCACTTGGTGAAGAACGTGCAACTGAAGAGTTAATTCAGTGGTGGAAAGCTAGACGCCACCCTTAAGAAAGAACTTTGCAGGTCGCAATACAACAGCTGCAACCAGCGCCCATGCAACTGCAATCATCAGCGGCAACACCCAGGTATCTCCGCTTAGTGGCAAGATCCATGCTGCAATGAGTGCGCCGGTAACGATTGCGCCATTTACTAAGACGTCATAGACGGCAAAGACACGACCGCGGAACACATCGTCGATTTTAGATTGCACGAGTGCATCGTTTGTAACTTTCAAACTTTGACCACATAGCGCCGTGAAGAATGCAGTCATCGCAAGAAGTACAGGTGTGCGATCAATGACGAGAATAAGTGCGCTCAGACTTGCTGCTGCAATTGAGATGCGCATCCAACGATGGCGACCAATTTTTCTCACACCATATGGTGCAAGAATTGCACCAATAACAAATCCCACCGCAGCGATGGTAAGTGTGACGCTAAGACCTGCAAGACCTGCTTCACTATCTGCGGGATCATTAAATGTATTTCGCTCAAGTAATAGCGCAGTTAAAGTAAATGCAGTCAGCCCACCACGATGAATTGCGATTGCCGCAATGCCGCGAGCTGCATCGGCATGCTCCTTAAGAAATCTAAATCCATCGCGCATCTCGCGTAGACCTTGGGTAAAGCTTCCGCGAACAATTTCGTGTGGGCGCGGGCCAATTTCATCCTTATGAAGAAGAGAGGCGAGAATTGCTGCGCAGAAAAAGCCAAGAGATCCAACGAGAATGATGATGGCATCAGCCTTATCGGCAGAGGCGCTGGCATCAAGCAGTCTGCGAATTCCAAGTCCGATTCCGCCACCTAGAACAACCCAGACCGAACCACCTGTGACAGCAAGTGCGTTTGCCGAAATAAGTGAGTTAGGCGGAACCATTAAGGGAATTCCTGCAGATAAACCAGCGAGAATTAAACGGTTCACACCAAATGCAATAAGAACAAAGATTGTAATTTCAACGCCGGTGTAATCATTAAACATAAGGAATGCAATGACGATGAGAGTTGCTGAACGAGTTAGGTTGGCAAAGAGAATTGCACGCTGACGTGAAAAGCGATCAAGAACGGTTCCGACAAAAGGACCAACAATTGAATAAGGAAGTAGAACAACTGCAAAGGCAACTGCAGCATTGACGGCACTTGCCTGTCGTTCTGGTGAGAAGAGAATGAATGAGGCGAGTGCGCTCTGAAAAATTCCATCAGTTAATTGACCGGTCCAACGAACGCGCAGCAGGCGAATCAGCTTTGAATCGCGAATCAGCCCACCGAAGTTCATACGAGAAGCGTAGTTAAGGAAAGAGGATTATTCTTCTCCTGCTATGAAAACAAAGCGCGGGTTCATCGACTATTCACTTGATAAGCGCGCAACCCTGCTCGCACTCTTTCGTGGCGTTGTCGATGCCTGCGATGCCGACCCATATTTGATGCGTGCGGCTAAGTACCACGGTGAGAAAGCAGATAGAAAGTGTCCGGTCTGTAAGAAGGATTCACTCGTTGAGCTTCGCTATACCTTTGGTGATCAACTCGGACAGTTCTCAGGCCGCATCAAGAATGGCGATGAGTTAAATGAGATGGAATCTGAATTCGGTGAATTCTCTGTCTATGTCGTTGAGGTTTGCCGTGAATGTTCATGGAATCACCTCTGCTCCACATACTTATTAGGTGATGGCCGTGAGCGTAAAGCGCCACGTAGACAGCGAACACTTGAAGATGAGGACTTTGCTTCGCTGAAGTAGCTGTATTTCGGCAGTAATCTAGCTACATGTTAAAAACAAAGTTGATCCGCGCCGGAGTATTCCTAGCTGGTTTCGGCTTTGTCGCGGGAGCAACGCTCTTCGCCTTCGCTTGGTTTACCGTTTCAATTCCTGATCCCAATGCTTACGTCAATAGCCAATCAACAATCATTCAATATTCAAATGGTTCAGAAATCGGCCGCATCGGAACTCAGAACCGCCAAGTGCTGCCGCTTGCAAAGATTCCGCTTCGCCTTCGCTATGCAGTGATGGCTGCAGAAGATCGCAACTTTTATTCCAACCGTGCATTTAGCGCGACAGGAATTGCTCGTGCACTTTTAAATAACTTGAAATCTGGTTCGCTCAATGGCGAAGGTGGATCAACAATCACACAGCAGTATGCAAAGACTGCATTCTTAACTCCAAGCCGTACGGTCCAGCGAAAGATTAAAGAACTAGTAATTTCGCTGAAGCTCGAAAATGCTCTGACAAAAGATCAGATTCTTGAAAATTACCTCAACACTATTTATTTTGGTCGCGGCGCGTACGGAGTTCAAACTGCTGCGCAGCAGTACTTCAACCGCAACGCTAACCAGCTCACCATCTCTCAAAGCGCAATCGTGGCAAGTATTTTGCGATCACCTGGACTCTACGATCCGTTCTACGGCGATAAAGAGCAGAAGGCGCGCAATAAGGCTCGTCTAGAAGCTCGCTTCGCCTACGTTATTAACGGAATGCTCGATAAGAAGTGGATCACTGAAGCAGAAGCTAAGGCTGCAAAGATGCCGATGATTGCTCCACGAACAACTTCTGGTCAGCTCAGTGGACCAAAGGGTTACATCATTGATGCTGTTCAGAAAGAGTTGAGCAAACTTGGCTTTACCCAAGATCAATTACTTGTTGGTGGATATGTCATCAAGACAACTCTTGATCAGCGCGCACAGCAATCTGCAGTGGACGCGGTTAATAAATTTACGCCAAGCCCTGCGCCATCAAACCTTCATACCGCCCTCGTCGCTATTCGCCCAGGAACCGGTGAAGTAGTAGCTATGTATGGCGGAAAAGATTATGTAGTGCGCCAATTAAACGATGCCACACAATCAATTGCGCTAGCCGGCTCTACCTTTAAGCCTTTTGCGATCATTGCAGGACTTGAAGCAGGTATTCCTTTAACGTCAATGTGGAATGGTGATTCACCACAAACTTTTGATGATCTCGGCAAACCGTATCTCGTTTCAAACTATGGTGATGAAGGTTGGGGTCAGATTGATTTGCTTACCGCAACTCAGCACTCAGTAAATACAGTATTCGTTCCGCTTGGAATTAAAGCCGGCATGGATAAAGTTGTCGATGCTGCTCGTCGCGCCGGAATTCCAGAAAGCGTTGCGATGATTGCAACTCCATCTGTAGTCCTTGGTGTTGCAAGCCCTCACGTCATCGATGTTGCAAACTCATATGCAACATTTGCAGCGCAAGGCGTTTACTCAAAGCCATACATGGTTACTCAAGTAATCGGGCCAAACAAGGGCGTCTTATATGAAGGAAAGCCACAGACACAAGAAGTATTTAGTAAAGATGTCATGGCTGACCTCACTCACTCATTGAAGAGCGTTGTAAATGGTGGAACCGGTGGAGCAGCACTTGCACTTGGTCGACCTGCTGCAGGTAAGACCGGAACTTCACAGTCAAATGCATCCGCTTGGTTTAGCGCTTACACACCACAGCTTGCAGCATCTGTTGCACTCTTCCGTGACAGCGCATCTGAATCACTGAATGGAATTGGTGGACTCACATCTGTTACAGGTGGAACTTTCCCAGCGAAGATCTGGACTGCATTTATGAAGGGCGCGCTTAAGGGCGAACCAGTCATGAGCTTCCCAGCGCCTGCAAATATTGGTGGACTCGACCCAGTCGTGATGACTAGTGGTGGCCGTCAATCCATGAAGAAGAAGTAATTTCTATGCGCGTTTCTACTCGCGTTATTTTGCTACTCGCACTTCTTGCCTCTCTTTTAAGCTTCGCAAAGTTCAACTATTGCGCTGAAAATAGCTGGCAATCACCCGATCAATATGTGCACGCCTGTTATTCAGATATTCCTGCTCTCTATGGCGAAAGAGGCCTAGATAAAGGGGTGTGGGCATACAGCAGCGGCGATGAATCAGTTGAGTATCCAGTTATTCAAGGCGCGATCATGTGGGCGACAGCAAAAGTTATTCCCACAGGAGTTAACAATTACTTCTATGGCAGTGCACTTTTACTTGCACTGCTCTTTATCTTTATCTCACTTCTTGTATTTAAAATGAAACCGGAATTTAGTTACTTGCTTCCCCTTGCACCAGCCGCAATCGCATCGATGTATATCAATTGGGATTTGTGGGCGATTGCCACGATGTTGCTTGCGATTTATTGGTTTGATCGGAAAGCTGAGCTAGCGAGCGCTATTGCGCTAGGGATTGCAATCTCGACAAAGTTCTTGCCCGTTTTCTTACTTATTCCAATCGCCATCATCTTCTTTAGACAAGAAAAGATGGCCAAGTTTGTAAAGTATGCAGCAATAACACTGACAACTTTTATTGCGATTAATCTTCCGGTTGCGCTCACAACTCCTGAAGGTTGGTGGCGTTTCTACGATCTCAATCTCAACCGGGGTTCTGATTGGGGATCTCTCTGGTACGCACTCTCTAACTTAGGTCTTGATTTAACGCACCAGAATTATTTATCAGTACTGCTTCTTGCAATTGGTCTTACCTCTCTTGCAATTTATCTCTTGCAACTTCGCACGCCACCACAGCTGGCGCAGATTGCAATTTTTGTCATGATCATCGTGATGGCGGTAAGCAAGGTGTATTCACCTCAATATGTTTTATGGTTAACACCGCTTGCAGTGATTGCACTTGCCGATAAGCGAGACATCAAAGTTTTCTGGTTCTGGCAAGGTGCGGAAATTTTGTACCACCTAGCAATCTGGCAACACCTGGCCCAAGTCACCGGCGCAAAGTTCGGTTTGCCGGTTGTGGCTTATTCAGTCATCACCTTGATCCGCATCGGGGCCTCAATCCTGCTCCTGGTCCGTCTAGCCGCCCGCCATCAGAGCTCCCGCGTATTTCCAAGCCAATTTCTCTTATCTACAGGCGAGAGTTACCCTTAACCTCCTCGTAAATCGTCCCACCGGGATTATTTATAAGGAGTATTAACCCTCCTGTCACGGAAATGCCGTGGCCGTCTTAGTCCAAAGGAGGTCGGGTTAACGCATGCGTCACTATGAATTAATGGTCATTCTCGATCCAGAACTCGAAGAACGTACAGTCACACCATCACTTGAGACATATCTCAAGATCATCAAGGACAGCGGAGGCCGCGTCGACAAGCTCGATGTTTGGGGCAAGCGCCGTATGTCTTTCGAAATCAATAAGAAGCCAGAAGGCATCTACGCAGTTGTCGATATGCACTGCGAGCCAGCGGCAATCAAAGAGTTAGATCGTCAGCTCAACCTGAACGAATCTGTTCTTCGTACAAAGGTTATGCGCCCCGAGTAATCGGATTGAATCCACAGCATCGGCGATTTACATCAAAGATGTCATGGATGGCGAGTAATTTATTAGCACGGACTCCACGAGTAGATAAGAGGAAATAAAATGGCAGCAGGAGATACAACAATCACAATGATCGGCAACCTAGTTGACGATC
>CAZAET010000040.1:0-3183 GCA_964484215.1 uncultured Candidatus Planktophila sp.
AACGCGAAGGCCTGTGTATTTCCAGCCCGCGACAGGTGGGTTTTGCGGATCAACGTGAACATCCCAAGCGCCCTGAGCTAGCTCAGCTTTCTTGAAATACCACTTGCCTACAGAGGTCATCTCATCAATTAGTTCTGTCTGGATTAATTCTGTGGGAAACCGAGGTTAATTCCACCGTGGCTTGGATCAAGCCAGCGTGAGGTAATTGCCTTTCCACGTGTGAAGAAGTGAACTCCTTCAACGCCGTGTGCTTTGGTATCACCGAAGAGAGATTGCTTCCATCCACCAAAGGAGTAGTAAGCAACAGGTACTGGAATTGGAACGTTGATTCCGACCATACCAACTTGAATTTCATTCTGGAAGCGACGAGCTGCGCCACCATCATTGGTAAAGATTGCTGTTCCGTTTCCGAAAGCACCGCTATTAATCAGTGCAACACCTTCGTCGTAGCTCTTTACGCGCACGATAGAAAGTACTGGACCGAAGATTTCTTCAGTATAAACCTTTGATGTTGTAGGAACTTTGTCGACCAAAGTTGGTGCAAGCCAGAATCCATTGGCATCGCCATCAACTTGTGGGTTACGGCCATCAACAACAACTGTTGCGCCATCTTTTTCAGCGATATCGATATATGAAGCAACTTTGTCGCGGTGTTCGCGAGTAACAAGTGGACCCATATCGCAGCCGCGACGGCCATCGCCGGTACGGAGCTTGCCCATACGCTCGACAATCTTTGGAATCAACTTATCTGCAACAGGTTCGACAGCGACAACAACAGAGATAGCCATACAACGTTCTCCTGCGCTACCGAAACCTGCGTTGATTGCAGAGTCTGCGACGAGTTCAAGATCTGCATCTGGAAGAACAAGCATGTGGTTCTTTGCACCACCGAGTGCCTGTACGCGCTTACCTGAACGAGAAGCGTTCTCGTAAATATATTGTGCAATCGGAGTTGAACCCACGAATGAGATTGACTCGACATCCGGGCTATTAAGCAATCCGTCTACAGATTCCTTGTCTCCGTTAAGGACGTTAAATACACCGTCTGGAAGTCCAGCCTCTTTCCAGAGTTTTGCAATCCACATTGATGCACTTGGATCTTTTTCAGATGGCTTGATGACTACGGTGTTTCCAGCTGCAATTGCAATTGGGAAGAACCACATTGGAACCATTGCTGGGAAGTTAAATGGGCTGATGATTCCGACAACGCCAAGTGGCTGACGTGTTGAATACACATCCACACCAGTTGAAGCGTTCTCTGTGTAGAAACCTTTAAGCAAGTGAGGAATACCGGTTGCAAATTCGACAACTTCTTGGCCGCGGGTAATTTCACCGAGCGCATCTGAAAGGACTTTTCCGTGCTCGCTTGTGATGATCTCTGCGAGTTCGCCCTTACGAGAGTTAAGTAGTTCGCGGAAGGTGAAGATGATCTGCTGGCGCTTCGCGAGTGATTCGTCGCGCCACTTTGGATATGCATCCTTGGCTGCCTTGATGGCAGCATCAATTTCAGCCTGGTTAGCAAGAGCCACACGCTTTGTTTCGGTTCCAAGAGCTGGGTCGTAGACCGGTGAAGTTCTTCCTGAAGTGCTGACGAATTCTGCGCCATTGATCCAGTGGTTAACGACAGTGCTCATTTATTCCTCCTCGAAGCCAGACTGCGATACTAGGGGAGAAGTTGCTGTACCTGGAAGTCACATCTAGAATTCTCGTAATTAAGGGGAGTACCTAGATACAGCTACCTCGTCAATACGGTGTAAAAACCCGGGGCGCTGGCCGCAGTGCGGTTAGGGAGACCTTGACCACGTTACTACTTACGCGCGTCAAGGAGAATGAATCATGGATGTATCACTACTCGTCTGGTCAGTTACGGTCGGAGCAATTCTTTTGCTCATCATTGTCGATCTACTTACCGTCAGTGCCAAGCCCCACGAAGTAAAGTTTAAAGAAGCTGCGGGCTGGTCAATTTTCTATATCGGAATCGCAATTGGTTTCGGAATCTGGGTCTGGCAGCAATATGGCAGCCAGATGGGAACTGAATTCTTTGCAGCATATCTCGTCGAGAAATCTCTCTCCGTCGATAACCTCTTTGTCTTTGTCATCATCCTCGCGCAATTTGCAGTGCCAAGTGCCTACCATCAGCGCGTTCTTCTTATCGGAGTTATTTTGGCGCTCGTACTTCGCGCCATCTTTATCGCTGTCGGTGCTGCAGCACTTCAAGCATTTGCATTCACCTTCGTTATCTTCGGTGCAATCTTGATCTGGACCGGAGTTGGTCTCTTTAAGCACTGGGATGAGGATCCAGAACCAGGCGATAACGCAATCGTAAAGCGCATCCGTAAGCGCATCACTATGGTTGATGAATTCCATGGAACAAGGCTCTTTATCCGCCAGCATGGAAAGCGCGTCGCGACACCTATGTTCTTGGTGATGATTGCTATCGGTTCAACAGACTTGCTTTTTGCTTTGGACTCAATCCCTGCAACATTTGGTGTGACCTCTGAGACATTCTTGGTCTTCTCAGCTAACGCTTTTGCGCTCTTGGGGCTTCGAGCTCTCTACTTCCTTGTGAAAGGCTTGCTAGATCGACTTATTTATCTATCTTTAGGCCTCTCAATAATCCTTATGTTTATCGGGGTTAAATTGATCATGACTTATCTTCATGAGGAATTCACTTCTATCCCGAAGATTTCTACACCTATTGGCTTGGCTGTGATTGGTACTATTCTTGTTATCTCGACAGTTGCTAGTTTGGTCAAGACAAAGTCTGATCCGACAGCAAAGGCACATGCCGGTCGTGTAACAGGAAGCAAGGACCATGAAGGCGAAGATAGCTAAGGCGTGGAAAGCTCTTCCAGGCCCAGTCCGTAAAACAATTGTGTTGGTCGTTGGATCAACTCTGATTATCGTCGGATCACTTCTTGTCGTACTTCCAGGTCCATTCACTTTGCCATTGATAATTCTTGGGCTCTTTGTTCTTGGCCTCGAATTTGCATGGGCGCAAAGAACACTTGAACAAGTAAAGGCTCAAGGTTCGAAGCTCAATCCTAAGAAGCTATTTAAGAAGTAAATCAGGTTATGCATCAAACTCTCACCGTTGAAGAGTTGCACGAAGATCAGTGGGCTCGTTACAGAGATATCCGTCTTGCTGCACTTGAAAACGATGGCCATGCATTTGGTGGAAAC
>CAZAET010000040.1:3283-6960 GCA_964484215.1 uncultured Candidatus Planktophila sp.
GGGCTTGGCGTCTGGGTTGATAACGAAATTGCGATTAAAGCCTACGAAAAAATAGGTTTTGCGATGATGGGCGAGAAGCAAGAAAGCACGCGCAAGCCTGGAATGTATTACCAGCGAATGATTAGAAAGACACCTAACTAATTACGATAGCTGTACTCGGTACTGACGTTTGCCGGATTCAAGAACGTACGTGTCATAAAGCCCGCGCGCTACTTCGTTATCAGCATCGGTGTTCCAATAAAGGCGTGAACACTTCTTTTCAATAGCAAAAGCTTTGACGTAATCGATAAGAGCTCTGCCCGCACCCGAACCGCGAACTTCTGGATCCACAAATAAATCTTCAAGGTAACAGTGCCCGTTGGCAGACCAAGTTGAGTTTTGAAGGTTGTAGGTAGTGAAACCAACAACCTTTCCATCAAGTTCAGCAACGGCACACTTCATATTGAAATCAGGATCCATGATGCGAGTCCATGTGCGCTCTGTTTGTTCAGCAGGGACAGCTGTCTTGTAGAAGTCGAGATATCCCTGCCACAGAACGAGCCAGCGCTCTTTATCGCCCTGAGCGATTGGTCGAATTACAATAGTCATTTAGAGAGAGAATGAAGGGTATTCATCCGTGACAAGTAGAACTGCGTAACCATAAACACGGTTCCAGAATTGGATTGTTCCTAAAACAATATTGAGTGCCCACTGTGGGTATGTACCTGTTGACCAAGTAGAGACCCATGCTGCTAAGGAAACGAGGAGTGCGAAGGCTACATAAACCAATCCAACGATTACCAGTGGAATCGCAGCAATCCACTTGACGATGGGAAGCCAACGATTGAGCTTGCGGCCACCGTCAACGTCAGGCAGAAGAATTGCAACATTGGGATTGCGCTCAATGGAAGGGTAGTCATCGGTAAGGAAGAAGAGATATGCGGCAATGCGGTTCTGCAATTCAAGTAGGGCGTGGTTGAAAGAGAGTACATAGCTTGGATAAACGCCACGGACGACTAGGGCTAGAACGGTTGGAACGACCACGATCCCAGAAGTCCAACCCCAATGCATCATTTCTGTGAATGCTGAAAGGAAGATGAAGGCGGGGACTACGAGAATTCCGCGCCAGAAGACAGTCTTCTTATCGCGATTTTCGAGTTGGACATTGATGATTGTTTCAATTTGATTAGCCATGTACCAATCCTAGCCCTCACATATACCCTTTCCCAATGACATCACGCGAATATGCCGTTATTACTGGAGCAAGTAGTGGAATCGGGGCAGCAACTGCACGAGCACTGGCAGCAAATGGATATCACGTAATTGCCGCTGCAAGACGAGTCGACAAATTAACGGCTCTTGCATCTGAATCACCACATATTGAGGCTGTGGAACTCGATGTGACCAACCAATCAAGTGTTGATGCTCTTGTGGCACATTTAGGAAATGCACCTGTTTCAGTGTTAGTTCATAGCGCTGGTGGTGCATTCGATGCAGATTCAGTGATGGATTCAGATCCAGAGCTTTGGCAGAAGACTTTTGATATCAATGTTGTTGGCGCCGTGCGCATGGTCAAAGCGATTACTCCACTTTTTCGTGAACATCGCAAAGGCCACATCGTTCTTATTACATCTACCGCCGCGCATCGAACCTATGAAAATGGTGGAAGCTATGCAGCAGCTAAGTTTGGCGAGGCTTCGCTTGTAGATACGTTGCGCCTTGAACTCAATGGCGAGCCGATTCGAATTACCGAGATTGCTCCCGGCATTGTGAAGACGGAAGAATTTGCGAAGATTCGCTACAAGGGCAATGTTGATGCTGCGGCAAAAATTTATGAAGGTATTGAAAAACCGCTGGTTGCCGACGATGTTGCAGAGGCAATCCGTTGGGTTGTCATGTTGCCTGATCACTTCAACGTAGATTCGATGATGATCAAGCCTTTGGCACAAGCGGTCTCACACAAGGTCTATCGCAAGCCAATTCGCTAACGGGGGGTAATGTTAATTGTTCACCGATCTGGCCATGAAGCGCGCCCATCTTGGCGTGACACTTTCTTTTCTCTGCTTAGGTTTCAGCGCAGGTAATTTCGTTTCTCGCATCCCTGACTTGAAGAGCAATCTTGAACTTTCTAATTCAGCTCTAGGGTTTTGCCTGCTCATGATGTCGGCTGGGGTTTTAACGGCCCTAGGACCAATTGGAAAATCAGCAGCTAAATATGGAAGTTCACAGACGCTGAAAATTGCTACGACTGCACTCATCATTGTTCAGCCCTTCGTGGGCCTTGCCAATTCTGTAGGCACGCTTTCAGCGGCACTTTTCATCTTTGGCTTAACAATTGCTTCACAGGATGTATCCATGAATACTCACGGAGTTACTCTGGAACAGAAATCTGGGCTGCGCTATATGAGCAGATTCCACGCCTTCTGGTCAGTTGGCGGGCTAGTGGGAAGCATATTTGGCGGGCTCTTTGCTCAAGCTGATATCCGAGTTTTCTTTCACCTCATCGTTGTATCAGCATTCATCGCAATCGTGACCGTAATTGGTTCACGTCTACTTCTCCCAGGAGATGCTGACAAACATATCTACACAGCCGAACAGAAAGAGAAGAAGAAGCGCCCACCACTAATTCTCATCATGGGGTTACTTGGGATGGCAGCCTCAATCGGCGAGGGTTCCTCTGGAGACTGGGGAGGCGTGCTCGCGCGCGAAACTTTTGGCGCATCTGCATTCGTCAGCACAATTCCATTTATTGCATTCTCCTTAACTATGGTGGTGGGTAGATTCTTTGGAGATCAACTCGCAACGAAGTTTGGTCCAAATCGCATCCTCAAAGTAGGTGGATTCATTGGTGGAATCGGTTTAGCGACCGGCCTCCTTATCGGTGGAACCGGTGGAGTTATTTTCGGTTGGCTACTTTACGGAGCCGCCCTATCAGCAGTAATTCCACTTCTCTTCAGTGCAGCAGGATCAATGGCTAATAAGCGATTTGCCGGAAGCATTTCACCATCTGAGGCAGTTGCAATGATCTCAGGAATTTCCTACTTTGGATTTATTGTCGGCCCACCACTAATGGGATTTATGGCAGATCTGATCACCCTTCGATGGGCGATGTTAATTCCAGCCGCACTTGCTATCGTCATTTCCGCGAGTTCTAGGATTTTCACTCATGATTGATGGGCTCTCTCTTAGAACTTATAGAGCAGAGGAGTTTGATCGAGCCTGCTCGATTCGCAATTTAGAAAGTGAAACCAGTCGAGAAAGATTTAAAAAAGGTTTCTCGGCTTCGGGATCATGGGGAGACCATTACCTCCATTTGGCAATTGATCTGGATGGTGAATTGGTCGGTGACGTACAGCTGCGAAAATGCGATGCAACCCGACCACAAGGCGCATGGGAAATGGGATTGGAATTCGCCCCAGAACACCGTGGAAAAGGATTAGGAACAGCAGCACTCGGGCTTATTGCTGAGTACGCCTTTGATAATGGTGCGCACCGTATTGAAGGTTCTACGGATGCAGAAAATATGGCGATGCGCCGAGCCTTTGAGAAAGCTGGCTGGAACTTCGAAGGAATTTTAAAGGCGCTCTTTGTTGAAGACGGGAATCCTTGCGACTATTACTCTTTTGCAATTACGAAGTTTGATTAACGACTCTGTAATTTTCAAGCGTTGAATCGGTTGCATATGCGATTCGAACTCC
>CAZAET010000041.1:0-6942 GCA_964484215.1 uncultured Candidatus Planktophila sp.
CCACCAAGGGTCAAACTGCCTGAACTTGTCACCGTTCCTGACAAAGTGATGCCTGAAACTGTGCCTGTGCCGCTTACAGATGTGACCGTTCCTGTGTAGTCAGCACTCCAAGCGGGTACGCCTGAAGCCAAACGCAACACATAACCGTCAGTTCCCGCAGCCAACAATGTGGTTGTTCCACTTGCTGATTGGTAAGGAAGTGAACCAGTTGCACCACCCGCAAGGTTTGTGGCTGTTGTGGCGCTTGTCGCTGTGGCTGCATTGCCACCGATGGACAAGCTGGTTGCTGTGCCTGTAAGACCCGTTCCCGCACCCGTAAATGTGGTTGCAGTAACCGCACCCGCTGTCGTGCCACCAATTGTCACGCCATCAATCGTGCCACCCGTGATTGCCACGCTAGAAGCCGCTTGAGTGGACATTGTTCCCAAGCCTGAAACTTGAGTGTTTGAAATGGCAATGTTTGTGTCAGCCAACACGGTCAATTGACCTTGTGCGTTCACAGTAGCTGTCAGAGTCTTAGATGCAGAGCCGTAAGCACCCGCAGTCACGCCTGTGTTGGTGATGCTGAATTGATTAGCGGCAAGGGTAAGACCCGTTCCCGCTGTATAAGATGCGGCAACAGAGAAGTTTGACCAAACAACAGCAGTTGTGCCGATAGTGCCACCCGCTTGGGCTGTGCAATACCATGCAGTTCCCGCATAAGTGCTGCCTTCTTCCACAAAACAGATTGCGGAAACCAACTCATTCCATGTATCAGCGTCAGGCGATCTTGACCATGCCGTAGCAGAAGCCAAATAAATGCCGTTTTGTGAGTTTGTGGATTGGCTCTTAACCAAAACACGATCACCCGCCACCACCGTCACGCCATCAATGGCTTGCAGTCCTGACAGCGTAATGTTTGTGGTTGTAGCGCACAAAACAGGCTGTTTCCATGACAGACCCGTAGCAAAATAATCTAAATATGTCTTGTTGACAACATCGTTACCGCTTACAGGCGCTGTTGAAACAGTTGCCGTTGTAAAAGCCGCAGAAGATGGTGTAGTTGCCCCAATAGTCGTGCTATTGATGGTGCTGTTTGTTATGTTTAGACCAGATTGATTAGGGTTTGGAATAGCGTAAAACGGCTGACCCTGACCAATAAAAGTCTGAAATGTGCCATCAACAGAAAAATATGCCTGAACAGGCAATAAATTCTGAACGTCTGAGTTTGATGGACTTGTCATGGTTTATGCACCGTGAATGATTGCGTAATTGATCACAATGGCTTCAGCCAAAGCGCCAGCTGTGTTGTTGTAAACACCGATAACGGCAGAACCAGCAGCCACGTTTGCAACATAAGGCCAGTAAGCGCCTGAAGTGCCACCGCTGCCCACATTCACAATCAACACATCTTTGGCAGACAAAGTGCTGTTTGTCAGGGTAAACAAAACCGTTGCACCTGATGCCAATGAAGCGTTGTTCATTGTGATTTGACCAGAGGACTTGTTTAAGGTCACGCCTGTGGACTTGCTTGTGGCTTGGGTAACAGTACCTTGAGCCGATGCGCTGTAACCAATTTCATCAGACGCATAAACGTCTGTGCCAGTCACAGCCGCAGGGGTTGTGCCGCCAATGACTGTGTTATCAATGGTTGTGCCAGTAAGAGGGGGGCTGAAATAAGCCCCGCCTGGGCCAACCAAACCCACGCAAACACCAGCTGAATTGAACTCAGCTTGCACAGGGACAAGATTTGTGGATGATGTATATGCAACAGAATTAGTGCTTGACATGGGTTTTTTCCTTTAGCTTTGATCGCCAACGGGGGTCACATAAACGATTGATGGGCCTGCGCCTGAACCAATCATGCGAACGTAATAAGGACTTGCGGGGACTGCCAAGACAATTGGAACTGTCATGGAGGCAGGCAACACAAAGTTTCCTGTGGTTGAACCGCTTACTGGCAAAACAGCCGCAGCCACGTTAGCATCGCCAAGGCTCACAGCAACATAGGTAGCACCCGTGTTGATGAAAGAAGCATAGTTAACTTGATCGTTGGTGCTTGCAGTAATCAGCGTTGCGGCAGTAGAAGTTGCACCCACCGAAATGGCGGTTGTTACTCCTACGGGACGTAATACTGTGGTATTAGACATGATTAAACAGCGTTTGAATCAAGGGGCAAATACTCAGGACGATTCACAACCACGGTGTATGTACCCGCAGCGGCTGAAGCGCTAGAGCCTGTTGCATTTGTGAACTGAACGATCAAAGTGTCAGCGGCTGAAACGTAAGCATTGGCAATGCCAACACCAGTTGTTTGAGCAGCGGGAAGGGACACTTGAACTGCGTCACCGACCTTAAGGCCAGCAACGGTAACAGTCTTAGATGCGCCAGAGGAGGCAACGGTTGTGGCTGTAAAAGTCACACCCATAACGAATGCGTTGGAGATGTTTCCACGCAAAATGGTCGTTTGGAGAGCCATGATGATTCCTTTAGAGAATGATTAAATTGTAACGCCAAATAAAGAAAAAGCCACCCCTTTTAAGAGTGGCTCTTTCTCACATCACATCAGGATTTAGCTGAATGTGCTGAAGTCGTAGCCATAGACATAAACGTCCATTGTGGCGGCTGCGCCTTGTGCTGTACCAACGTTCAAATACAGATTTTGGGCTGATTGAGTGGCGGTAGAAGCAACGGTGCGCTGTGACACAACGGTTGAGCCTGTCAGGGCTGACAAAGCAGCATTTGCAACAATTGCAGTACCACCAGCGCTAGGGGCTGTAAACAGACCCGCTGCGGCAGTTGTCAATGATGTAGATGCGTTGGTAAAAACCACATTGCTAACAGAGTAGTTTGTGGAGTTGTTGATTTGAATGACCGCTTGATCACCAGTCGCATTGACGTTCACGCCAGTAGCAACGCCCAAAAGACGAATTGCTTGGTTAGAAGCCAAATTACTTGGGTGAATCGTTGTGGTACTTGCTGGGCCTGGATTGCTCATGATAATTTCCTTAAATTGAGTTTAGAACGGGAGGGTTTTTAGCCCTCCCTAGACCATTAGGCTGCCACTCGGCAAGCCAATTCAGGGTACAGAGGCGCCCAGCCATACAAAACGTCCAAACGGGTAGGAATGGAGTCATTGTTAATGGTGTACTGACGCACAACACGCATTGACAAACCAATTTCCTTGTCGCTTGCACGACCAGCAAAATGCACACCTTCAGGCAATTCCAGATCGGCTACTGCCAATGTGAAAGCATTGCGGTGCATGATGATGTTTTGTGGGGAAACAGTACCAGTCTTGTTAAAGAATGACACAGCAGCTGTGCTAGAAGTCGTTGGGATTGACACGTTCTGGAATTGACCAGCGGTAATCACAGCGGGGCTAACAACCACAGACATAGTGCCATCAGTACCAGTCACAGTTTGTTTCACAACAAAGTTGCGCAGCTTGTTAGAGCCGTAAGCCTGACGATTCTGTGGGTTAACTGCGTACACGCCAGCGATCTGGAATGTGTCACCAGCATTGAGGGAAACTGTACCAGTTGCAGTCAATGTGATGGTGCTAGAAGAAGCCCAACCAGAAGTCAGGAAACCAGAAGCAGTTGTGGTGTTAACGGTAGCTGTACCAGCGAATGAGCCAAATGTTTGGCTTACCACGTTCTGATCCATCTTCCAGTTCATACCAGCAGAGTCACGGCCCATCAAGCCCTTACGGTATTGCTCACCGATAGCCTCTTGAGGAACAAACAAACCCTTCAGGCTGTCCACGATTGTTGCGCTTGTGAAAGGCTCAACGATACATGATCTACGACCATCACGGGGTGCGCCTTCAGAGTCAAGATAAGCACCAGCGGTCAGATATGTGATCAGACCAGTTGGGGGTGTGCCTGCTGTACCAACGATGTTGGCAGTTTGCAAGGTTGCCATAGACATACCGTCACGGTCAATCTTGTTGGCGATGGCTGCAATAGCGGGTTTCAACACACGGTCAGAGAACATATCCAAGGACAAAGCCAAGTCTTGTGTTGTGAATTGTGTGTCAACGTGGAATTGAGTGCTGAGAGTAACGGGAACTGAAGTCTCGTTAAAGTCCTCAACATTCAATGCTGGGCCAGTAGTACCGATGAAACGACCAGGCTTGCGGACGTTAACGGTGTTACCGATTTTTGCACCTACGACAGCGAATTGATCGTCATAGTTGCGGTCAACTTCCGATGTGAAAGTCAGTTCATTTTCCAAGACCATCAACGCTTCGTTAGTGATCTTGCTAATCGTCAATAAATTGTTTGACATTTTTAATTACTCCAAAAAGATTAGGTTTACCGAATTTTTCCCGATTTGCGTGCGGCTTTCCAAGCCTGATATGAACCATGCCATTGACCATCGGTCGATAACGGTACATCAGGTTGTCCTGCCCCACCACGAATCGGTTGAATCGGTGCTGGTGCTTTACTTTTAACAACAGGGGCTGTCTGCTTAGTTTCAGGCTTTGCCTCAAACCTTGCTTCTAGTTTCCCAATCTCTCTAAGCGCTGCATTTGGGCTTAACCCTGCGATCTTTTTGGCTAGGTCATTGTTTTCAGCTAGGTGATACAGGATTTTTGGGCCTACATCACTCTCCAGAATTGCATCACGAACTGCGTTGTTTACAACAACATCGCTCGATGCGACCATGTCATCAAAATCAGGCATTTCTGCTTTAGCCGCCTGAACCTTCTGCGCCCAAGATTGGATAATCTTTTGTTGCGCTTCTTGCTCTCTTGCCAAGGCAATCTGCCTGTCCCGTTCTGCCAATGCCTTTTCTGTCGAATACTCTGCTAGAGCCTTCGCATACTCAAACGCATCAGCAAACTGGCTTGGTTGTGGCTCTTGATCAATGTTGACTGCCTGTTGTTGAGGCTGTCTATTTTGCTCTAGTGCCGCCAAACGCTGTTCTAGTTCTAACCTTGCTTGGCGTTCCCGCTGGGCTTCTAGCCTAGCTTCCTCACGTTGCTTGGTTATCTCTGAAAACCGCTTTTCAAGTTTAGGATTTTGCTTACGCTCACCCTCTTGGTTTGCTTCCTTTTCTGCCTCTTTCGGTTCACTCTGTTCTTCTTCAGCTACTGGCTCGGGAGGGGTTTCCTCAACCGCCACAGGCTCTGAATTTGATTCAGCTAAACCTAATCTGTTTGCATAAAATTCTGCTGCATTCTCGCTTGTCAATACTTGACTTGCTTCTTTTTCGGACATACGTTTCCCAACGATTTGACCCCATGTGCCTCACGGGTAAGGTTGTGGTTAATCTACCACAAAATCTTTAAAAATCAAATAGCCCGTTCTGTCGCTTCAGCATTAGCGTCATTTAATGCGCCTCTGTCCATTTGAGCCAACAAAAGGGCAATCTGCTGTTTCATGCGTTCAATCTCAAGCTGTGTCTGAGTCTTGATAACCGTGTCATGCGCCTGACCGTCAATGCGCATTTGCATCTCAGCACGATCACTTTGTTCACGCAACTCAGCCTCATTCGCTCTGCCTGTTTCTTTCATCAGGGTGCGCTTGGTTTCTGAGTCTTGACGCAGTTGCTCAACATCCATGCGATTCTTCAAGAGCAAATCTTTCGCCTGAAGCGCTTGTGTGAGTTCCTGAATCTGCTTCTGTGACATAGCCAATTGCATTTGCACTTGGGGAGGCACTTTGGATTTCTCGTCAATCTGAGCCATTGGGTTTGCGGCAGCTAGGCGGTCAGCGATGATGTCAGCGCCAGGCCAATCCATGTTGCGGAACACCAAATCACCCGCCACTTGCATGAGTTCAGGCGCAGCAGACAAGAGGGGCAACATATTGTCCACAGCCTCTTGACGCTTGCTGTTGTAGCCTGGGCCTGTCTCCATAACCACATCGTACTGACCAACAGTAACGTCATTCAGCACACGACCAACAGAATCCCGTTGGTTGATGGTCAACAACTCGGGTTTGCCATCGTCACCAATAATCCGCATAACACGCTCTGTGTCATAGATTTTAGGGATCAAATCTAGGCAAATCTTGCCAATGTGGGCAATTGAACGGGTCAAATTGTCGTAATAGTCAAAGTTTGTCAGGTCAACTTGTTGTTGCTGACCGTTCAAAGCCTTGCCTGAGATATTGCCTTGACCAAGCTGTGCAGGGTCAAAAATGCCCATGATTGACTTAATGTCATCATTTACGCCTGCGGCTGCTGCCATCACGCCTGTCTGTGGAGGCTCGGGTTGCAAACGCTGTGGTACTGGCGCAGGCCGACCATCAATGTCAGTCTGCTTGTAACGCAACAAGGGAAAAGACTTGATGTTGGCATTTGCCCAATCATTTTCATGGCCCTCGTCTTGGCCTTCTGCAAGCAACCATTTGGCCTTGGGCGCAAGTGCAACGCCTTCGGTGATGGAAGTCTGCCAAAAGTTATACATCCGCTGTGGGTCTTTGGCATAGCGAATCATGCCAAACTTCTTGCGCTTGTCACCAACGACCAAATGCCGACCATAAACAGGCACGATTGGAATGTATTTGCCAGCCCAATCCCGTTCTTCAAGAATCTCAACCGCAGTCATCTTGCAATATTTGATAGATTTCTTGTAAGAATCACGCTTGTCAACCACGGTAATGCCGTAAGCCGACAGGCGGTTAAAGAAGTCTTTGTCATCAGCAAATGTGGCTGAACCATCGCTTAAAAGGTACAAAGTAGCCTTTTCTTTGACTGTGTAGTAATACTCAGCAAGGCGAATATCCTCTTTGGTGATCCACTCGGATTGAGAGTCACCAGTTCCACGCTGTGTGAAACTTGTGCCACCATCATCAGCTTCAGGGTACATCTTGCGGAATTGCTCTTTACGCACCATTGTCGTAATTAAGCAACGCTCACAATCTGAGCCATCGGGTGCTACCGAATTGGGATCGTAATAAACGGTGAACGGGTTATCCACAGGGTCAATGTAGATTTCCTGATCAAATG
>CAZAET010000042.1:0-6724 GCA_964484215.1 uncultured Candidatus Planktophila sp.
GCGGATTTAGCGACATCATGGATGCATTCTTTGGTGGCGGTGGAAATCGCGGACCCCGTCCACGTATGCGCCAAGGACAAGATGCACTTATTCGCCTTGAAGTAGATCTCAATGAAGCATGCTTCGGAACTGAACGCGACATAACTTTGGAATCAGCTGTTGTCTGCCAAAAGTGTGAAGGACAAGGAACTGCAAATAACACAGCGCCTTCAATGTGCCCCGTCTGTAAGGGTCGCGGAGAAACTCAATTTGTTCAGAAGTCATTCCTTGGTCAGGTGATGACATCTCGTCCATGTAATAACTGTTCAGGTTATGGAAGCGTTATTACCGATCCTTGCCGCGAATGTGGTGGCGATGGTCGTGTGCGTGCACGCCAGACAATCAACATTAAAGTCCCTGCAGGCGTTGAAACCGGAAACCGAATTCAGATGGCTGGACGCGGTGAAGTCGGACAAGGTGGGGGACCTGCAGGTGATTTGTATGTTGAAATCGTTGAAGCAGAACACGAATTCTTGCTTCGCGATGGCGATAACTTGCACGTGGCTATCGAAGTTTCATTCGCCGCAGCAGCCCTTGGTACATCCGTTCAAGTTGAATGCCTTGATGGCCCAGTAAAGGTTGATATCAAGGCCGGAACTCAGAGCGGAACAACGATTGCCGTTAAGGGCAAGGGCATGACTCGCCTTCGCACAACACACCGCGGAGATTTGATTGTGCACGTTGATGTGGCAACACCGAACAAGCTCAGCCGCGATCAAGAGAAGTTGCTCAAGTAATTCGCATCATCTCGTGGTGAAAAAGATGGCGACGTAAAGATTAAGGGCCATAAAGAAGGTCTCTTCACTAAATTCAGAGATGCATTCGGTCGCTAATGCGGACCCTGTTCTTTGTTGAAGATCTGCCAGCAACAGTTGGTAATACCTACGAATTTGATAACGAAGATGCCAACCACGCTATCCGCGTATTGCGCATGAGCACTGGCACAATCTTTAATCTCTCTGATGGAAATGGTTCATGGGCGCAGGTCCAGGTACTTACTGTTGCCAAGAAATCTATGCAGGTAAAGGTTCTTGAGACAGGCCACCAAGATCCACTTGATACTCACTTCACAGTCATTCAAGCTATTCCTAAAGGCGATCGCATCAAGGAAAGCATTGAGATGTGCACTGAAGGTGGCGCCGATCGTATAGTCATGTGGAAGGCTGCTCGCAGCATCGGAAAATCTGATGACAAGATTGAAAAGCTTCAGACCACTGCGCGCGAAGCATCTAAGCAGTCACGTCGTTTTCGTATCCCTGAAGTAATCGGTGTTGCTGCAACAAACGCTGTTGTTGATCAGATTGCCCAGGCAGATCTTGCAATTGTCTTCCACGAATCAGCAACCATGAAGGTCTCAGAAATCGTTGTTCCTGGTTGCAAGAAGGTTGCAATCATCATCGGACCTGAAGGCGGTCTGACCGATGAAGAGGTCGACACCTTTGCAGCAGCAGGCGCCAAAGTTGCCCTGATGGGACGCCCAGTTTTGCGCTCAGCACATGCCGGTTTAGCTGCTTTATCTGCGGTCAACACCGCCCTTTCCGTGTGGTGATTTCACCTCAATACCGATAGATTTTCAGTTATATGGAACGCCTCTTAATCACCGTGCCGCCCGCAATCCCGATGGTTTCACTCGTCGGTATCAATGATGCAAATATGTTGGCCATCGAGGCAGCATTTCCTTCTGTAAATGTCACAGTGCGCGGAAACGAGATCACTCTGCGCGGACCACATATCGATTGCATCGCCATGGAGAAGTTGATCCACGAGATGATGCTGGTGATTCGCTCAGGTCAAGTCCTTACAACGGATGCAGTCACACGCAGCATTGCGATGCTTGAAGCAGAACCAGCCCAACATCCAGCCGAAGTTCTCTCACTCAATATTGTCTCTAACCGCGGTCGCACGATTCGCCCAAAGACTGCAAACCAGAAGCTCTATGTCGATGCCATTGAAGAAAACACAATTACTTTCGGTATTGGTCCAGCCGGCACCGGTAAGACTTACCTTGCAATGGCAAAGGCGGTTGCTGCTCTGCAAGCGAAGAAGGTCAATCGCATTATCTTGTCTCGTCCAGCTGTTGAAGCAGGTGAGAAGTTGGGCTTCTTGCCAGGAACGCTGAACGAGAAGATCGACCCATATCTACGCCCACTCTTTGATGCTCTGCACGACATGATCGATGTCGAAGCGATTCCACGTTTGATGCAGACAGGCGTCATCGAAGTTGCACCACTTGCCTTTATGCGCGGTCGCACACTTAACGATGCATTCATCATCTTGGATGAAGCACAGAACACCACACCTGAACAGATGAAGATGTTCTTAACTCGCCTTGGCTTCGGATCAAAGATGGTCATCACTGGCGACATCACTCAGAACGATCTTCCTAATGGTCAGCGCTCAGGTCTTGCAATTATTCGCGACATCCTTGATGGCGTTGATGACATCTCCTTTATGGAGCTGACAGCAGATGACGTTGTCCGTCACCGTTTGATCGGCGATATCGTCAAGGCCTACGACACCTACGATGCGACCAAGTCGGTTCCACGTCCGATTCGTAACTCGTAATACATATATATGACGGTTGAATTAGTAAATCGCTCTGGCGCTTTGGTGCCAGAAAGTCAGATGCACTCACTTATCAATTACGGCATTGAATACATGGAGCTCAATCCTGAGTGCGAAATCTCGCTCACCTTTGTCGATGTCACAGAGATGGAAGAGCTTCACATTAAGTGGATGGATGAGGCTGGCCCTACAGATGTACTTTCATTTCCCATGGATATGCCTGAGGAAAAGGGCGAAGCAGTGACGCTGGGCGATATCGTTATTGCACCTGCAGTTGCTGCAAAGCAGGCGCAAGATGCTGGTCATAGCGTTGAGCATGAGATCTACATACTTGCTACACATGGCTTGCTCCATATCTTGGGCTATGACCACGCAGATCCTGACGAAGAGAAAGTCATGTTCGCGTTGCAAGAGAAGATAGTGAAGGAGTGGTCGCTAGCTGCGACTGATAAATAGTGAAGAAAAAGTTGTTGAAAAAGATTAACCTGGCTTTTAAAGGCTTTGCCTGGGGACTCTTATCCGATGAAGAAGAGCTTCGCGATCTGATGGATCGCGCTCATACACGTGGGCTTGTTGAATCTGATGAACACGAGATGATTCACAATGTATTCGAGCTCGGTGACACCTTGGTGCGCGAACTCATGGTTCCACGAATCGATATGGTCTGGATTGAAAGCGATAAGACCCTGCGCCAGGCGCTCTCACTGGCGCTGCGTTCTGGTTATTCACGTATCCCGGTTGTCGGAACAGGCATCGATAACATCATCGGAATTACCTATGTAAAGGATTTGGCAAAGCGCGCACTTGATCATCACGAGGCTGAGACAACGGAAAAGGTTGAGCAGCACACCCGTCCTGCCGTCTTTGTCCCTGAAAATAAGGAAGCTGCTGAGCTCTTGAAAGAGATGCAGCGCGATCAGATCCACCTTGCCATCGTTGTCGACGAATACGGTGGAACAGCAGGCATCATCACTATTGAAGACATCATCGAAGAAATCGTGGGCGAGATTGCCGATGAATACGATGATGGTGTTGAAGCATTCACCTGGATCAGCGAGAAAAAGGCGCGCGCCAAAGCGACGATGCACGTTGAAGATCTAGCCGAAGAACTCAAGATTGATATCGATCGCCACGAATTTGAAGATGTAGACACTATTGGTGGATATATGGCCGAAAAGTTGGGCCGCGTACCGATTGCAGGTTCGACTATTGATTTGCAGGGATGGTCAATTACTTCTGAACGCCCCGTAGGTCGCCGTCGCCGTATTAGCTCAGTTATTATTGAGCGTCCAGAGAAGGAGATCGATGAGCATGAATAATCCAGAAGATACAAAGCTGGTAACTCTTGCTACCTCAACTCTTGTTCGTAGCGGCGCACAACAAGCTGCAGCACTTCGCGATAACACTGGCCGCACTTACGTTGCAATCAATGTGACTTCACCATCGCTTAGCCTCGATGCCTTCGAAGCAGTTCTTACTGTTGCTCTTGCATCAGGTATCACTGGAATCGAGAGCGTTGTCGCAACAGGATCACAGCCCGCAAACATCAAGGCAATTAAGGATTTTGCTCCCACTGCAACCATCTTCTTTATCGATTCGAACGGCACCGAAAGCGCGCTTTAGCCTTATTTACCCCTTAAAGATAAGATTGCCCAATGCGCGTAGTTCGTTTTACTCCTCAGCCAGATGCTGGCCTGGGTACCGATCCGCTCTTTGGAATCCTCGAAGAAGATAACCAGATCTCGATTATCTCTGGCGATCCCATCTATCACGGCATCCAGAAGACTGCGGCAAAGGTCGAACTCACCAAGGTACGCCTATTAGCGCCAGTTATTCCTCGTTCGAAGATTGTTGCAGTGGGCAAGAACTATGCAGATCATGCAGCTGAAATGGGCGGCGTTGTTCCTGATGAACCCATCATCTTCTTAAAGCCAAACACTGCAGTGATTGGTCCTGGCGACACAATCGTCTGGCCGGCAATGGCACCAACAATTGATTACGAAGCAGAGCTTGCCATCGTTATTGGTCGCGTCTGCAAGGAAGTTCCTAAAGAGCGCGTGAAAGATGTGATCTTCGGATACACAATGGCAAATGACGTTACTTCTCGCGAACTTCAGAAGCGCGACGGGCAGTGGATGCGTGCAAAGTCATTCGATACTTTCTGCCCACTAGGCCCATGGATTGAAACCGAATTCGTGCCTGGAACACAGCGCATCACCACAACGCTCAATGGCGAAATCAAGCAAGATGCCAAGCTTTCAGACATGATCTTTAAAGTTGAAGATATTGTCCACTTTGTTACACAGGTAATGACACTTCTTCCAGGTGATGTGATCATCACCGGAACACCTGCAGGTATTGGCCCAATGCCTGAAAAATCAACTATTGCTATATCCATCGAAGGCCTTGGCCAACTAACTAATAAGGTGAGCGCTCGTCCATGACAACAGCTAAAAAGGTAAAGGTACGTTTTGCGCCATCTCCAACAGGTGACTTACACGTTGGAAATATCCGCACCGCACTCTTTGATTGGGCTTATGCGCGCCACACAGGTGGAACATTCCTATTCCGTATCGAAGATACCGATACAACTCGCGTTACAGATGAATATATCCAGGCAGCAATCGACACTTTAAAGTGGCTCGGTCTGCAATGGGATGAGGGCCCAGAAGTTGGTGGCGATAACGGTCCTTACCTGCAATCACAACGTCTTGGAATTTATGCCGAATGGGCGCAGAAGTTCCTTGATCAAGGCGATGCTTACTATTGCTACTGCTCACCAGAAGAACTTGAAGCAGTTCGCGAAGAACAGCGCAAAGCAAATGTTGCACCAGGTTACAACGGACATTGTCGCGACCTAACAGCAGATCAAATCGCAGCATTTAAGGCTCAAGGTCGCGAAGGCGTAGTGCGCATGCGTATGCCTGATGGCACAACAACTTTCAGGGATGAAATTCGTGGTGAAGTAACTTTTGATCACAAGTTTGTTCCTGACTTTGTACTTGTGCGCGCAGATGGTTCACCGCTCTACACATTGGCTGTTGCAGTCGATGACATCTTGATGGGCGTTACCCACGTACTTCGTGGAGAAGATTTGCTCTCATCAACTCCTCGCCAGATTCGTGTGTATCAGGCGATGGGCGTAAAGATTGAGGATTACCCAGTCTTTGCCCACTTGCCATTCGTTATGGGTCAAGACAATGCCAAGCTTTCAAAGCGCAACGGTGAAGTATCAATCGCTTGGTATCGCGAACAGGGTTACTTGCCTGAGGCAATCTGTAATTACCTCGCACTCCTTGGTTGGTCACCAGGAGATGATCGCGAAAACATTTCAATGAAGGAACTCACTGAGCTCTTTACCGTCGAGAAGGTTCACTCATCTCCAGCACGTTTTGATATGAAGAAGCTTGAAGCAATTAACGGCGACAAGATCCGTGCGCTCAGCCTTGAAGAATTCGCTACCTGGACGATGCCATTCCTGGTCAAGGCTGGCGTTATTACTGGTACCGATGCTGAAATCGAATTGGTGAAGAAGGCTCTGCCTCTTATCCAAGAGCGCATCGTGAAGCTAGATGAAGCTCCACAGCTTCTCAAGTTCCTCTTCATTGAAAAGTTTGCAGTCGATGCCGATGCAGTTTCAAAGATTTCAGACGCTGCCGCTAAAGATATTTTGAAGCGCTCACTTGCAGATCTTGAAGGCGTTGCAACATGGAACCACGAATCAATCGAGGCAGTGCTTCGCGCTTCTCTGATTGAAGAACTAGGCCTCAAGCCACGTATTGCATTTACCGCACTGCGCATTGCAACAACGGGCAGCACTATTTCTCCGCCACTCTTTGAATCAATGGAGTTGCTCGGGAAAGAGGCTTGCCTAGCCCGAATTACGCAGGCTCTCAGCCTCTAATTTTTGGGGTAAACTTCAGCCTTGCCTAAAGGTAGTTAAACCAGATATTTGAGATAGTCATCGAAAATATCTGAAAAGTAATGGGGTATGGGGTAATTGGCAGCCCTGCTGATTCTGGTTCAGTAAGTCTAGGTTCGAGTCCTGGTACCCCAGCGCAGTAAAAAGCAGTACCTACAACTTCATATGTTTGTCCTAGTTATTTTTTGGCACGGCCCC
>CAZAET010000043.1:0-6581 GCA_964484215.1 uncultured Candidatus Planktophila sp.
CAAATTTTGCTGGTAGCAATGAAATTGTCTTAGCGGACAAAAACTACCCTTTTGGTGAAAATTTCGCTCGTAAAAGACCAAAATCGGTTTCTTATAAGCCATTTTATGCCAAAAACCGTAGAAAATGCTAATTAAGGATTATGAAAATGAAAACTGAACAAATAGTCGGAATTGCAGGTGTATTAGGTATTGCCTATTACGTGTTTTTCTGCAAGAAGAAGCCCACAGGGGCAACTGAAGAAACCACAGGTGGTGGTGGTGGCGGTGGAATAGGTGGTGGTGGATTTGCACCCCCTACAGGTTTGGTGGTGTTACAAACACCAACAGTTACAACAACCCCAACCACTACAACTGTAAACAAAAACATTACCCTAACTAAGGAAACTACCCCTACTGCCGCAAGTACCTCATCTACAAGTGCAGGTGCACAATCGGGCGTTGGAGTAACTAACACTGGTGGTATTAAGGGAATAGGAACATCAACGAGCACTGGCACAGGTGGATTTATTCCTGCAAGTCAAGGCGGTAGCACTGTTCCTCAGTACAGTACGGGAACTGTCACTCAATCACAGATGAGTACAGGATTAAAAGGTGGTACAGTATTCAAGCCTTTCTCTGGCAAGGGTGCTTTAACCATTGATAATTTATTGATGTAAACAACAACATGACCAATGAAAAGTGCAAATCAATTATTCAAAGAAAGCGGTACAACACTTAGTTTTAAAGATTGGATTGAGCGAGAAAAATCCAAAGGCGTACACATACCAAATGTAGAAGCCAATACTGAGATGTTGAGCCTGTTGGGCGATGAAAATAAAACCGATGAACCGAAGGGCAATCATATGGTACGCAATGTCCTATTCGTAGTAGGAGCAGTTGCGTTAGCATATGTAGGCTATCGTTACATCAAAAGCAAAAAAACACAATGAACAAGGAGCAATTGAAGAAATTAGGTATCGTGTTGGTAGCGGTTATCGTTATTCGCAAAATATATTTTGCAAGTACAGCAACCCCGTTGCAAGATGGGATAGAGCCCACCAATATTAAGCCTGATACTATTCAGAGAGCCTTAAATAAATTGACGCAAGGGGATGTTATGGTTAATGACACCCCAGAAGAAACCAAACAAGCAAACGCAAACGGATGAAATATCAAATAACATTGAATTATGCCGAAGTCAATTTGAAGGTTACAGTGAAGACTGATAGCCCTCAAAAATTGCGTTTGAAGGTTTATGATGCCGCTAATCCAAACCGCGTATTTACCAATCGCTACAAAACCGTAACAGGAGAAGAAAATTTGTTTGTTAGAATGCCCCTAAGCCCAGAAGTTGCTGTGGTAGAGGTGGTTGCTGACAAAGCCCTCGTTAAAAAGGGTGAGAAAGACAATTTCAAGTTTATCGGAGTTGAGAAAATGCCCTTGGAAAAGCGTATTGACATTAGCGATATCAGCAATTCAAAGATTCGTAGTTTCGTTGAATTTGCACAAAGATTTTCATTCAACTTGGATGAGTTAGAACCCAATACCATCTATACCAGTAATGACAGAAACTATTACATCAAATTGTTTTCTGAAATTAAAAACAAGAATGGTGCGGAGATAAACACCCCTGCACGTATTTCAAAGCGTACAGGTGTTATTCAAGTAAGTAAGAGACAGTTTGAACAGTTTACCATTCCTATGCGATTGGCTATCTTGTTGCACGAGTTTGCACATTTCTATTTGAATGAGCAAATGGATGATGAGGTAGAAGCCGATTTGAATGGTCTGTTGCTGTATTTGGGTCTTGGATACCCACGAATAGAAGCGTATCAGGCTTTCCTTGAAACTTTCAAGGGAGTGCCCAGTCAGCAAAACAAAGAGCGTTATGATGTGATTAACAAATTCATCAACGACTTTGAAAAAATGAACATGGTTATACAATAATAAAAAGGATATGAACAGAGTAGTAAAAGGTTTACTTATTGGCGTTGGTGCTTTCACAGCATTGGAAGTTATCTTGCGTTTAAAAACTGGCAAGGGAATTATTACCCCTTCTAAAAAGAAGATGGGTGAATTTGTATTGACCAGCGAAATCGGACGGGTTAAACCTATGACAAAAGCCGAATATGAAAAAGACGGTGCAAAGTTTTGGATGGGCTTAGATGATAATTACACTAACGCTTATTACAAAGCCGTATGGTTAAGCAGTAAAGGTAAAGATACCCCTACTTTTGTAGCAGATGGAAATACCTACAATACCAAAGGTGGTAGAATAAAAGCATAAAACTATGGCAGTTACAACTTGGAATACCGTACCAAATTATGATGAGTGGGGAGCAGACACCTACTGGAATGCTGACGATTGGGTAACTTGGCATAAGTTACTTGTTAAGCATTTTGGCAAGGAGCGTGCCAACATCATTTGGAATTATGCGTATGCTCAAGGTAGTGGATTTGCAAAACATTTTGATTATAGAACCTTCAACAGCAATTTCAGAAGTTATTACAAATCTCAAGACCTTGACCCGTATGCTGGCGTGACTTTGCCTTTGATACCACAAGTGCTTGATTTATCAGGAAGTGCATTTGATTTGGTGGGAGGAATAACAAACACCGTATCACAGGTGGCAGATTCATTTTCTAATCCTAAATTTATCAAGTTGCTTATGTACACAGCGTTATTTGCTGGTGTGGGCTATCTTGGATTTAGGGGATATGTGTTTTACAAAGTAAAAATGGCTTCAATCAAATGATGAACTTTCAAACTATCAGAACAAGCAAAACGGCAACAGTAGCACTTTGGGTGTCTGTTGGTGTAGTGACGGCCATTGTAGGTAATGCTATCTATAAGAACATTCGTAAAAAGGGCAGTGTTGGCGATGGCAATGAAAAACTAAACACTGAGATGAAAAATCTCATTGAAGCAATTGATAAGCAACCTAAATGATAACTAAACAAGAAAAGAACTGGATTATAGGGATAGGTGTTGTTGCATTGCTAACGGCACTTTATTTTATTACTAAACCCAAAGGTGAAGAGGAAGGAGAAGAGGACAGTCAAGAAAAATCAGACCCCAAATTGGATGAATTGGTAAAAACAGGTAAAGTTGTAGGTGCTACCTTAAAATCAAAGGTTAAAAATGTCAAATTAAGGCATCAAGCCTATGTAAATGATGGAGCAGTAAACAACCGTTATGGTGAAGCACCAGAAGCCAACATGACAATAGGAACAGTGTTGTCTACAGTAGATGATTTGACTAAAAACATTAACCCTGCAACAAGCCAACCTTATAAGTGGTTCAGAATTAAAATTGACAAAGGTTTGTATGATGAGATACAGACCAATCAAAGAAATTGGTGGACAAGAGAAAAGATTGTTCCCAGTCAATTGTTTGTAAGACAGGACACAGTAAAAGTATAACTATGAAATTGAATAATAAACAGATATTGGCTTTGGCAAGTGGACTTGCTCTGCTTGGTACGGGTATTTACTTGCTCATTAAGAACAGGTCGCCTAAAGGTGGTAATACCCCTTTGATTGACCCGTCTAAGTTGTTGTCAGCCGATATGGATTTGACACCATACAGAAGCAAGATTAACTTCATCACCGAAGGTGTGACAGACAGAACCTTGAACGCCAAAGTAAAAACCTTGCAAGGGAAAATGAACGCTTATTTTGAGAAGCACCCCGAATTGGAGTTTCCTCATTATCCATTAAATGTTGATGGGTTGTTGGGCGATAAAACATTGTTGGGTATCGTGTATTCATTTGGTGACAAGATGTTGCCGATTACCGACAAATCTCAAATTGACTGGTTTAACAAAAACATTTAAATAGAAAAACGATGGAAATAGATTCTTTTTACCAAGACGGTGATATGTCATTCGGAATGGATGGCCGTATAAGTTTCGCTGATGAGTATTCTTATGCTCGTGGCTCAGAAGGGCCAAGTCGTGCAGACCAAGTGGCATCATCTTACCCTATCTCTGATGATTGTATTGCACTTGAAAATACGATTGCAGGCGTTCAAGCAGAAATTGATAACAACTCAGCCAAAATTGGAAACCCTAAAACCAAAAGGGGTGAAAAGCGTGTGTTGAACGATTATAACAATATCCTCCTGAGCCACAAGAAAAAGTTGGAAGACAAGTTCAGAACTTTGAACTGCAAAGTATTGAAGCAACAAGCGGAAGACCAATCTTTTTTGTCACAACTCTCTAAAAGCGTTGGGGCAAGTGCTCAAGCAGGTACAGGCGGAGCATCAGGTGCGGATAGCAAGAGTAAAACTATCAATTATGTACTTTACGGACTGGCAGGTGTAATGTTTGTTGGTCTTGTGGTAATGCTTAATAAAACCCTAAAACGATAATACTATGGAATATATTAATTATAACCTCGGCATTCCTATTTTGCCAAAGTTCACGGACATGATGAACGCAAACGGTATGGCTAACGCATCTGGTGATAGTGTAAGTTCGCTACAAAGCAAAATGCGGAAAATTGAAAATGATATCCGTCAATTGCAAGTCAAAAAGGCTAAGGAGGATGAGAAAGTAAGAAAGGAGTTGCTCAAAATTGAAGATGCTCAGAAATATATCAAAAGGGGCAAATTCCAACAGGGCAATAAAATGCGTAATGAAGCAGACTATGCCATTAGGGAAGCCCGAACAGAAATGCGTAACATAGATAGTCAAATCAATTTATTGAACATTGACTATAATGATTTGAAAAGCCAATTGGAAGCAATAGGCGGAGCACCTGCACCACCACCATCACCATCAATTCCTAAGCCTCCTGTACCATCAGTTCCTCCTATTGGAAGCAGTGCTGGAAGTGCTGGTCTTGTACCATTACCTGAAGGTAGTGCGGATAACTCTTCAAGCGATAGCACAGCAAAGCCTAAAAGAAATTGGGTGATGATTGGTGGTATTGGCTTGGTGGCATATGTTGCACTCGCTTATTTTGTAAACAAAGTTGTTAAACCACAATAATATGAACGCTAAAAAGATATTGCTATTCTCTGGGGCAACACTGGCAGGTGCTACCTTGCTTCGTTATTTATACAAAAATGTAGTGCTTGCAAAAAACTGGGATTACTCAGTTGATTCTTTTCAGTGGGTGGGTATTAGCCCAACCTCTTTAAAGTTCAACACGTATTTCTCAATCATCAATCAGAGTGCGTTTAAGGCAGTTGTAAAGGATATTGATATCACGGTAGTCTCTAACGGTAAGAAACTCGCTAACATCATCCAGCAAGGCCCTTATACGATACAGGCTGACGGCAAGACAAGCATCTTTGTTACTATTGATGTGATGCCCGATAAGATTTTTGATAATTGGAGGACATTACTTGCTCAGTTGATTGCTACAAAGGACATTGAATTGAACTTTGTTGGTGAGATGAAATTGCAAACGCCATTTGGTTTTGTAAAAGTGCCAATCCAATTCTCAAACACTGGTAAAAACCTATATAGCCTGTACAAGGAGTATTACCCATAAATCATTATTTTTGTATTGAACAATATACAAAACAATGATAGCGGAACTTTTTTTAGGACAAATCAAATCAGATTTTCACAAGGGATTAAGTAAACTGGCTCACAGCGAAAAGGTTGAAATTGAAGATGTGCAAATCAAAATTCAAATCAGTAATGAAGAGCAAGGACTTAGTTACGGAATCTACCGAAAATGGAAATGTGCGAAAGAAAAAAGCACGTTCAAAGAAATTATGGGTATCGGATTGGACATCTTTGGAAAAGAAGCCACAATATCTCCCGTCATCTACGAATTGCTCCTCAAAAAAATTACCCAATACGAATCTCAGCCATACGAGTTTTCCGCATTTCTATTTGAACGCAACAAGCAAATATGCGTGGTCTTCCAGAATGGAAACGAGTTTCTCAAGCCCTGTCTGCTCAGTGACTTATTTGAGCCTTAAAACAACAAAATAAAATAAATATGAGTGTTACTAAATCCAACCAAAATAACCTTACATCACCAGATGGTAATAGTCTTGCCGTCTTTGTTGATATTAATAACAATGCCTTAAAACTGAAGGATGTCAATGGCAATGTAGAAAATATGGCAAACTACTTGCCTGATATGCCTTTGCCAGCAGGGGTTTTAGAATTAGAGGGTGGTGTTGCAATGAGCAGTACTTTGACAAAAGTTACTGACCAAAATGGTACGAGCAGCCCTTTGCTTTTGTCAACAGGCTCTGTTACGGCACGCGGTGGTGGTAATCTTGATTCTAATACCGCATTTGGAAGTAGTGCATTGACATCTAATACTACGGGTAGTGAAAATACAGCGTTTGGAAGCACCGCTTTGAACGCAAATTTGACAGGTCAATGGAATACTGCAATCGGTCACGATGCACTTTTATTGTCTACGGGTAGCAACAATACGGCAGTTGGTAGGCACGCTGCTCGTGCCAATACATCGGGTGGAGGTAACACCGCAGTCGGAACGCAAGCGAGTGCATTGAATCAGACGGGCACAGGTAACTCAGCATTCGGATATCTTGCCTTGCAGAACAACACCAATAGCAATAACACAGGTTTAGGCTATAGGGCTTTACGTGCCAACACAAGCGGAAC
>CAZAET010000044.1:0-1131 GCA_964484215.1 uncultured Candidatus Planktophila sp.
TCTTCATCTGTATCGAAGAGAACAACAGGAGCCACGGGTCCGAAGACTTCGTTGGCAAGGATTTCATCATCCTTTGAAACCTCGAGAACTGTTGCAGGATAGAAAGCGCCAGCGCCATCAGGAGTTGTTCCACCCAGGTGAACCTTTGCGCCTCCTGCCTTTGATGCATCAACGAGTTCTGCAATCTTGTTACGTTCCTTCATCGAAACGCTTGCACCAAGTTGTGTTCCAGCTTCGCGGCCAACGCCCATTTTCAGAGCAGCCATCGCCTTTGAAAATTCTGCGATGAATTTATCGCCGATAGAACGTGCAACATAGATGCGGTTAGCAGCGGTGCAGGCAGCGCCACCATTACGCATCTTTGCCATCATCAAACCTTTAACGGCTTCTTCAATATTTGCATCATCGAGAACAACAAATGGTGCATTTCCGCCGAGTTCCATAGAGCAGCGAATTACTTGATCAGCGGCTTCCTTCAGAAGAATCTTTCCCACGAAAGTTGAACCAGTGAATGAAAGATTCTTAACTCGTGAATCGTGAAGAACCTTGCTAATTGCCGGACCTGTCTGTGCCGGAAGAATGACATTAAGAACTCCCTTTGGAAGTCCGCAACGTTCAAGGATGTCAACGATGGCGAGCGCAGTCAGCGGTGTTTCACCTGCTGGTTTCAAAATCATTGTGCATCCCGCTGCAACTGCTGGACCAATCTTGCGAGTAGCCATACCTGCCGGGAAGTTCCACGGAGTAATAAGGAGTGAGACGCCAATAGGTTGGTGAGTTACGAGAATGCGCTTATCTCCTGATGGAGCCATTCGGAAATCACCTGAGATGCGAACCGTCTCTTCTGCAAACCAACGGAAGAATTCAGCGGCGTAATTAACTTCAGCCTTTGCATCCGGTAGCGCCTTGCCATTTTCCTTCGAGATGAGTTCGGCTAAGTAATCAGCTTCGGCAATCATCATTTCAAATGCTTTGCGCAAGATTTCACTGCGAACGCGAGGAGCAGTCTTTGCCCATGAGGCTGCGGCACGGTCAGCGGCATCAACGGCTGCGAGGTTCTGTTCATCGCTAGAGGTAGCAACTTTGGCGATTACTGAGCCATCGCTGGGATCGATAACGTCTAAAGTCCCG
>CAZAET010000044.1:1231-6567 GCA_964484215.1 uncultured Candidatus Planktophila sp.
AGTTGTGGCTAAGTCTTGGACTGATGATGCACCCCAGCCTGTAGCACTTCAGGATCACGCACATGTGAAAGATCCGTTCTCGTACAAGGTGAAGCGCTTCTTCCTCGGTGGCGCATTGAACCGACACTCGCTTGGACATCAGCGCCTGAGCAAGCGTTACGCACTCGGAATTCTTTCATCGGACTGTATTTCATCTTCTGCTTACGGTTCAGAACAGATTCTCATTGCCCTATTGCCAGCATTTGGTCTTGCCGCATTCGCAATATTGATGCCGATGACGGCAGTTGTTTTAGCAATTCTTGTTCTTATTACTTTGTCTTACCGAAATGTCATCGAGGTCTACACAAAGACCGGTGGCGCATACATTGTTTCTCGCGATAACTTTGGACCAGTCGTTGCACAAATTGCAGCTGTTGCCTTGATGCTCGATTACATCGTTACTTTAGCGATTCAATCTGCGGCAGGTGTTGCAGCAATCATTTCAACATTCCCATCTCTCGAGCCTTTCAAGATGCCGATGATCTTTGCTGTGATCATTATTTTGACCTACGGAAATTTACGTGGAGTTAAAGAAGCGGGTAAAGCATTTGCATTCCCAACTTACTTCTTCGTCGGTTGCATGTTTATCGTCTTCGGAATGGGTCTCTATCGCTTAGCTAACGGCACTCTCCCGGTTCTTGATACAGATCTTCCTGGCGCTGTTCCACTCGGACAAGAGCAGGGACTACTTACATTTGCGGCAATATTCATTCTCTTGCGCGCATTCGCTAACGGCGGATCTTCACTAACAGGCTTGGAAGCAATCTCTGATGGCGTAGCACTCTTTAAGACTCCAGAGCATGTAAACGCAAAGCGCACCTTGGTTGTCATGAGCACCCTGCTTGGAACTCTTGTTCTTGGCGTCTCTTACTTCGCACACCATATTCATGCAATGCCATATGAATCAGGCGTACCAACGGTTATTTCACAGATCGCGAAAGCTGCCGTAGGTTCTGGAACATTCGGTTCTGTCATGTTCATCATGGTGCAGCTAGCAACGATGCTTATTCTTTTTGCCGGTGCAAACACCACTTACAGCGCATTCCCATTGCTCGTTAATTTCGTTGCAACAGATGGTTATTTGCCACGTCAGCTAACAAAGCGTGGTCACCGCCTAGCTTTCTCAAACGGAATTCTTCTTCTCGCCTTCGGTGGTGCCCTGTTGGTAGCAATCACAGCAGGATCCGTTGAGCACTTAGTTGCCTTCTACGCTCTCGGTGTATTTACAGGATTTACTCTCGCTGGCTTCGGAATGACTCGTTACTACTTGCGAACCAAGCCTTCACAATGGAGAGTCAAAGTATTTATCAACGCTCTCGCTGGTTCTGTCTCATTCGCAATCGTGATTATCTTCTCGGTCGTGAAATTTACAGAAGGTGCTTGGTTGGTTCTTGTTACTGCACCAATCATGGTTGTCTCATTCCTTCGACTTCGCCGCCAGTATTCACGTGAGCAAGAAGCGCTTTCGGTGAAGACTTCACAAGAGCGTGCCACATCTATGGCTCGTCACGATGTCACAATTTTCGTAGATAGCGTCGATATCGCAACTGTTGGCGCAGTTCGATACGCACGTAGTCTTAAGCCACATAAAATCAAGGCCGTTCACTTCGTAATCGATGATCGTCGCGCTGAAGAAATTCAAGAAGCCTGGGCAAAGTCAGATGCGCTTGAAGATGTGCAACTTGATCTCATCGACTGTCCAGATCGCCGTATTGCAAACTCTGCACTCGATTACGCAATTCGTAAGACAGAGAAGCCAGATGTTGAGCTAACAATTCTTCTTCCACGTCGTTCTTACTCACGCGTCTTGGGCCGTTTGCTTCACGATCAAACTGCTGAAGAAATTGCAGCACCAATCTCGCAACTAGAACGAGTAGTAGCAACCATCGTTCCGTTTGACGTGAACCGTATTACTTCAGGTAAGAAGTTCATTGTTTCCAAAGAGAGTCCAGTCGTTGCAACAGCACTTGCTCCAGAAAAGACAAAGCCTGCACAGGTTGCACCACAAGTATTCGCACCGGTTACTCACTACGCCGAAGATGTCACACCAATTGGCAAGATCGAGTGGCGTAAGCGCTCGAAGGTTCATGGTCGAGTTACTTCAATTTCAACTGCTCCACGTGGCTCTGCGCCAATGCTTCAAGTAGAAGTGTGGGATGAAACAGGTGGAATCACACTGAACTTCCTTGGTCGCCGTGAAATTGCGGGCCTTGAAGTAGGTATGGAGCTACGCGCTGAAGGTATGGTCGGTGAAGAAGATGGTCAGTTAACTATCTTGAACCCATCGTACGAACTACTTATCTGAGAAGAACTCTTTCAGTAAAGCAGCGCACTCTTTTTCGAGCACTCCTGAGGTCACTTCAACCTTAAAGATTGATCGAGGATCTCGTAGAACATCCCAGACAGAACCTACGGCCCCTGCTTTTTCATCCCAAGCACCAAAGACCAAATGAGAAATTCGTGATTGTGCGATTGCACCTGCACACATGGCGCATGGTTCGAGAGTCACTACAAGCGTGCACCCATCTAGACGAGAATTCTGAAGTCGGGCTGCAGCGTTACGAATCGCAACTACTTCTGCGTGTGCAGTTGGATCGTTATTGGCTTCGCGCTCGTTGAAACCTTTGCCGATAACTACACCATCTTTATTAATGACAATTGCTCCAACAGGTACATCACCAGTAGCAAAGGCAGATTTCGCGATGGCAATTGCTTGCTGCATCAGCTCTTCAGAGTTATGAGATGAAATTTCTAGGACTCCAATAGCTCAGTTAAAGCGTCACCAAATCCTAAACGATTTGCAATGGCTTCAATCTGTTCATCGGGAAATAGATCAGCATCATCGCAGAGCGTTGAGAGTTCCATGCTGTGCATACCTAAGTCAGAGAAGATATCGAGATCTCCTGCTGGAAGTGGTTCGTCATCTTCTTCAGGTTGATCAAGATCTGCAAGATCAAGAAATTCTGCTGCAACTTCATAATCAATTGCGCAAGAAACATCGCTGATAAAAAACTTTACGTGAGTTCCGAGAACTCGAATCGCAAGGAAAAATTCGTCATCAATTGCAATCAGTGCAACTGCGCCGCCATTGGTCTGCTGCTTCTTGAGTCGGTCAATGATGTGAGTTAGGTCATCAGGATCAGGCAAGGATGCAATAGACCAGCGGCCATCTTCATGCCACGCCTCAATTGCGAAGTCCTCGGTTTCCTCTGACACATCACCCATATTGGCACTCATTGAAGTGGAAAGAAAGCCCTGTAAGGTAGATGACATGAAAGTCCACGTTGCAAATCACCCATTGATTTCTCACAAACTCACAGTTTTACGTGACGAAAGAACAGATTCTCCAACGTTTCGACTTCTAGTCGAAGAGCTCGTGACGCTACTTGCTTACGAAGCAACTCGAGAAGTTCGCACCAAGACTGTAAAGATCAAAACTCCTGTAACAGAAACTACTGGGCTCAAAATGGCAGAACCACGCCCAGTGGTTGTTCCAATCTTGCGTGCAGGACTTGGAATGCTCGAAGGAATGGTCAAACTTCTTCCTACAGCTCAAGTTGGATTCCTCGGAATGGTTCGAGATGAAGAAACTTTGAAAGCGACCACCTATGCAAATCGCCTTCCTGAAGATCTATCTGGTCGTCAATGTTTCATCCTCGATCCAATGCTTGCAACCGGTGGAACTCTTGTGATGGCAATCGATTACTTAATTGAACGCGGTGCAAATGAAATTACCGCGATTTGTCTTCTTGCTGCCCCTGAAGGAATTAAAGTTCTAGAAGATGAGTTCAAAGATTCAGGCGTCCCAATTACATTGGTAACTGGTTCACTTGATGAGAAACTCAACGAAAAGGGTTACATCGTTCCAGGACTCGGCGATGCTGGCGATCGACTTTATGGAGTTGTGTAAATGGCATCAACATCACCCGGATACGGAATCACAATCCGTGTCGAAGGAGCGCCTGAACTTCACCCTGTAGCTCTGATTACAACGACTATTACCAATGCAGGAGCAACAATCACAGCGCTCGACGTTGTGGAATCACTTCTCGATAAGGTTGTTGTTGACGTTACCTGTGACACCGTTGATGCGGATCACGCACAAGAACTTCACAATGCTCTCTCAGCACATCAGGGCTTAACTGTTCGTAAGGTAAGTGATCGCACATTCTTGCTTCACCTTGGTGGCAAAATCGAGGTCAATTCAAAGGTTCCACTAAAAACTCGCGATGATTTATCGCGCGCCTACACACCAGGTGTTGCACGTATCTCGCAGGCAATCGTTGATGACCCTTCAGATGTCCGTCGCCTGACCATGAAGCGCAATACCGTCGCTGTTGTTACCGATGGATCAGCCGTTCTGGGCTTAGGAAATATCGGCCCTGCAGCAGCGCTTCCTGTGATGGAAGGCAAAGCTGCCCTCTTTAAGCGCTTTGCCAATGTTGATGCATGGCCTGTCTGTCTTGATACACAAGATGTCGATGAGATTGTCCGCACTGTGCAATTGATTGCACCTGTTTATGGCGGAATCAACTTAGAAGATATTTCTGCACCTCGTTGCTTTGAAGTCGAACGTCGCCTGCGCGAACTTTTGGATATTCCTGTTTTCCACGATGACCAGCACGGAACTGCAATTGTTGTCTCTGCAGCTCTTCGCAATGCACTCAAGCTTGTTAAGAAAGATATTTCAAAGGTTAAGATCATCATGAGTGGTGCAGGTGCTGCTGGCACTGCAATTGCACGCCTCTTGGTTCTTTCCGGTGCAACAAACATCATCGCTTTTGATAAAGATGGCGTGATTTCCAAAGATTCAAAGTCTGAAGATTCCATGCGCGACTGGTTTATTGAAAACTCCAATAAATCTAACTTCAAGGGTTCAATTCACGAAGCCATGGCAGGTGCCGATATCTTCATCGGCGTCAGCGCACCTAACGTTCTTAACGAGGCAGATGTCGCTTCGATGGCTGAAGGATCGATTGTCTTTGCACTCGCCAATCCAGATCCTGAAATTGATCCCGCTATCGCGCGTAAATACGCGGCAGTCGTTGCAACGGGTCGAAGCGATCATCCAAACCAAATCAATAACGTCCTGGCATTTCCTGGAATCTTTCGTGGGCTTCTTGATGCGCAAGCGCACAAGATCACAGATAAGTTGCTCGTTGCAGCTGCTGAAGCAATTGCAGATTGCGTAAGCCCTTCACAGCTCAACACTTCATTTATCGTTCCAAGCGTCTTTGATCCTAATGTGGTCACACAAGTCGCAGCTGCAGTGAAAAAGTCGGTGTAATGAATTTTTC
>CAZAET010000045.1:0-6504 GCA_964484215.1 uncultured Candidatus Planktophila sp.
CATGCGCTCTGCGAGAAGCCAATTGATCTGGATATCAAGAATGTAGAAGAATTTCGCGCACAGGCTAATTCAGCTAAGACAAACATCACTCTTGGCTTCAATCGCCGTCAAGATCCTCAGTACAAAGCACTTAAAGAAAAGGTTGCTAGCGGGGCTATTGGAGCTATCGAGCAGGTAATACTCACGAGCCGCGATCCAGGACCTGCTCCACAGGCTTACATTGCAGTGTCTGGTGGAATCTTCCGCGATATGACAATCCACGATTTCGATATGGCACGTAACTTCGTTCCGAATATCGTTGAAGTAACTGCCTTTGGCGCCAATAGCTTCTGCGATTACATCAAAGAGGAAGGCGACTTCGACAACGTCAGCGTAGTTATGAAGGGTGCAAATAACGAGCTTGTAACTATCGTTAACTCACGCCATGCAGCATTCGGGTACGACCAGCGCGCTGAAGTCTTCGGCGACAAAGGAATGCTTCAGATAAGCAATCTCACTGAATCAACAGTGAAGTCATTTACCAAGGATGCAACAACTGCTGGAGAACCATTCATGGATTTCTTCCTCGAGCGTTATGCAGATTCCTACCGCAATGAACTCAAACTCTTTGTTGAAGGAATCAAAGCTGGCAAGGTCCTTGGATCAACATATGACGATGGCCGTGCAGCTTTGATACTCGCTGATGCAGCTCATGAATCAGCTCGCTCTGGAAAATCAGTCAAGGTAAATCTCAACTAAGTAGATGGCCGCTTCATTAACTAAAACTCAACGAAGCGGCCTCTTCTTTGCCTTCCTCGGAATCTTTGCTTTCTCACTCTCTCTCCCATTTACCAAGCTAGCGCTCAAGAGTTTTGATCCACTCTTCACAGCTTTTGCTCGACCGGTAATAGCAGCGTTCTTGGCGGTCCCACTTATGTTTATCGCAAAGGTTCCAAAGCTTCCACGCGAACTCTGGCGTCCAACAGCTTTTACGGCCCTCGGCGCTGTCTTCGGTTGGCCGATCTTGATCGCACTTGCACTTCAACGGACAACATCTGCACACGTTTCAGTTATTGCAGCAGTGATGCCACTTGTAACGGCAATCATCGCTGTGATTAAGCACAGAAAGCACCCTGGTACTTCTTTCTGGGTCGCCTCAAGCCTAGGAACAGTTCTACTCATCGCTTTTTCAATTACCCGAGGCGGCACCTCTGACTCCGATTTATTCACAGATTTCTTAATCATCGGCGCAGTCATTGCGTCTTCATATTGCTACGTAGAGGGCGCTTCACTCACTTCATATATGCCCGGTTGGCAGGTTATTTCGTGGGTGGTTGTCGTCAGCCTGCCTGTTGCGATTCCAGCATCTGCGATTGTTTATGCACAGACAAACTCTTCCTACGATTTCCACGGCGATGCGCTCTTTGGCTTACTCGCCATCGGACTCTCTTCCATGTACTTAGGTTTCTTCGCTTGGTACCGCGGACTTCGTGACTTCGGCGTTGCCCACGGGTCTCAGGTGCAGCAACTGCAAGCAATCATGACTCTGGGATGGTCTGCACTGTTACTCGGCGAATCAGTAACTCTGACGATGGTTCTCTCTGCCATCGGAATTGTTCTCTGCGTTTTGTGGGCGCTTTCTAACGTCAACAAAAGGTAACCTTTCAAGCATGAACCAGTACGAAAACGAGGTCCAGGAGCGCTGGGGAGATACCGAGGCTTATGCCCAATCCAAATCCCGGACATCTAAGTACACCCATGCCGACTTCGCTGCTGCCAAAGTAGATCAAGAAGCGGCAACCGAACTTTTTGTTTACGCATTCGGAAATAGCATTCCCATTCATGCACCCGAGGCACAAAGAGCCGTTGTCGCGCATAGAGAAGCAATCTCTAAATGGTTCTATGACTGCTCAGTAGAAATGCAGAAGAATCTCGCGCTTATGTACGTGCAAGATCCGAGATTTAAGAAGTACTACGACGGTCGCGTTAATGGTTTAGCGCAATATGTACACGATGCAATCATGGCTCAGTAACACTTAGACCTGTAAACTTTTCTGCATGACATTTACAGGACTTAATATCGTTGGCGTAGTAGTTGCATTCGGTTTCTCTTTCGTAAGCGGAGCAATTTGGTTTGGGCCCAAGACGTTCTATCCAATTTGGATGAAAGAGCGTGGAATCGCATCTGGCCAGCTCAACGCAAATCAAAATAAGCCAGTACTTCTTTTCGGCGGAACTATCCTGGGCATCATCGCTCAGACTCTCACGGTTGCTCTTGTTATCACTTCACTTCAGCACGCAGGAACAGAAGTTAGCGTCGCTTCCGGTGCTGGAATTGGTTTAGCTCTCGGCCTTGGAATTGGCGCATTCGCTTCGCTTTCACACCGACTCTTCGGAGGTGAATCTCTGAAGGTTTGGGTCATTGAAACAGCGAACGACGTTATTAACATAACTGTTGCAGGCGCAATCATTGCCTTCTTCAACTAATTAATGAAGCGGGCGAAGCTCAACTTTTCTATTGCAAGCCCTTGATGCGTCATATGCGAGCTTCTTAGCCGTCTCCGCATCTGCAGCTTCGATAAGCCATAGGCCGCTGAAGTTCTCTTTTGCTTCGAACAATGGCTTACCCGTTTCCGTATTGGCGCCATTGCGATTATCTATCACAGTTGCAGTTTCGGGAGCCTGAAGTCCCCAAGCAAAGATCCACTGGCCGTTGTCGCGCAGTCCATCATTAAAGGCATTAATCGCCTCCATCTCAGCAGGTGTACCTGAGTTTGATAGGTCGTCGATTACCGAGATTAGAAACTTCATGGGATTCCTTTACTTGTTCTTTCTTAAATTCTGCCAGTTCTTAAATGACTTTACAAAAACGATAATTAAAACAATTAAGCCAATCCCCTGAAGACCAGGTGAATCATCGGCTTCACCCGAGATGATCGCCAAAGCTCCAAAAAGAATCGCAAAAATGTTGAGTAGGAAGCGTCTTATTCCATTCATTACCGCTTCTCGCTTTCTGCTACCGCCTTCAAGCGGACCAATGACTTTGCAACAGCGAGCTGAGTCCATGGATAAGCCTTACGGAAGTTAAGCCATCTCTGGGCAAGCTCCGGAGCAAATGAACCATCGAAGGTTTCAGTAACTTGAGTTAAGCCATCTCCCACACTCAAGAGTTCGTAGCGCCATCTCCAACGACCTAAATGTCGCCAAGCAATTAGTTCATCTTTCTTGTATTCAACAACAGTATTTCTAATCCAATAAGTAACTCCCAAACGCATCTTCATGCCAAATTTTGACCCAAGGACTAGCGCATCAGGGCCGCTGACATTTGCGGTGACTGTGGCACTTCCATCAATATCTTTATGGCGCTTTGGATTGGCGAGGATTGCAAAAATTGTAGATGGGGTTGCCTCAACGACAATGCGGGCAGATTTAATCTTGGGATTGCCTGTTTCTAGAATTTCAGATCGAATCTTGCCTTCGGTCATCGTTTAAGCCTTTCTCACAATGCTTGATTTCAAATTCATCGGTCCAAAACCATCGACCTTCGCTTCTATGTCATGGTCTCCCGGACCATCTATGAGCCGAATCCCTCGTACCTTCGTACCGACTTTCAGAGTATTCGAGCTTCCCTTGACCTTCATATCCTTCACGATAGTGACATCATCACCATCGACAAGGACGTTTCCTGAAGCATCTTTGATGACCCGAACAGTTTCAATTTCAACGTCATTCGGATTCCACTCGTGAGCACATTCAGGGCAGACCAGTAACTCGCCCATTTCATATGAATATTCAGATTTACATTCAGGACATGGAGGAAGTTGATCGCTCATGTCCTGAGTTTAACTGCCCCATCTAAATTTGAGTGAATAAACCGATTATCGGAATTTCAAGTGCTAGCCCCACTAAGTGGTCCCTTTTTGAAACTACACGGGCGTAGAATTCAAGAAAAAGGGGACTTAAATGGACATCAAGTCAGCACAGACAGGCTCATCTCTCGTGGTGAATTTAGAGAATGTTGCCGATAAAGATGCGGTATTGGAAACCATCCAAGGCTGTGCTGACGGAAGTTGTGCATGCTCGACAGACGAATATCAAAAGGTCGAAACTATGCAGATTGTTCCTGGGCCCAACTCGATTCAACTCAATATTGAAGTAAAGGCCGGAGAAGTAATTGATCCAAACTGCATTTCAGAGTGCCTTGCACCAGTTGCCGACTAATAAAAGACTTTACTAAGGGCTAATTGCCTTTAAATTTACGAATCTCTTGAGGCCAACCGCAAGCGATTCCAATTTTTGAGCCCCAGAACTTTGCATCTTCATCTGTTGCTACATCGATGATGGTCAATCCCCCTAGGAATTCGCCATTAGTTGTGATGGGGCCACTGATGACTCCATTTTCATCTGACCCAAAAGCTTCTTCGATTTCTTCGATTAGGCCACCAGCGAATACCAGAACACCTGCCTCTTTCATTTCGGCAATTACTGCGCGAGAAAGTGGGCCACGCGGTACGTACCATTCGGCCGGGTGATCGCCCACCCACTGCTGATTAAAATAGATAATGTATTTAGCCATGTGCAAACTGTACTTATACTTCCCGAAGTATTTTTTCCATTGGACGTCCCTTTGCAAGCTCATCGACTAATTTATCCAAATAGCGAATCTTCTTCATCAGAGGATCCTCAATCTCTGCAATCTTTACACCACAGATGGAACCTGTAATCAACTTGGCATTTGGATGAAGCTTTGCGACTTTAAAAAAATCCCTAAATGAAGTTTGCTTCTTAAGGTGCTGCTTGAGTGTCTTACTATCAAAGCCAGTTAGCCAGCACATGACTTTGATTAACTCAGCCTCGGTTCGATCTTTACGTGCAACCTTATTTACATAGTGAACATAAACATCGGCCACGGGCATCCCATAAAGCTTCTGCTCTCTTGTTGTCAAAACTAAAGACCATTCTTCTGTCTAAAAACGGCCACAATTGCATTTGCATGCCCATGACCCATTTCAAACTTCTCTTTGAGGTGAGCCACTTGTTCCATGTGAGCAAGCTTTGAAACCTTCTTGAGTTCCTTCATCCAATGCTCAATTGGCTTTCCATACTTTTTCTCAATCGAGGGGAAATACGAAGCCGGCCCCATTACTTTTTTCTCCGCCATGAATAAATCGTAAATTACTTGAGAAGAAAAATAAAGAAGAGTCGCCCTATATGCCAAATTTTGGCTTCTTAACACCGTAGTGCCAAAAAGACCATGTAATGATGGCTGCAGGGATTACATTCCACCGCTCATTTGAGCTTCTAGAAGCTGCATTGAGCAATATCCCGAGTAATCCAAGTATGAAAAAGAGCTTAGGAATCCAGTTCGGTTTAACTTGATCAGAATGAAAAATTCGCTTAAATATCCAGACTTGATAAATAACTAGTACTAATTGTAAAAAGTAGACGACTCTAATTTCTGTAGGGAACTCTGTAAATTGACCGCCTGCTGCACGACTTTGAACAAAGCCGAGATTGAGCACAACTCCAATCAGCAGAAATACATTCCAAGCAAAGCATAAAAGTACAATCGCAAAAGCGACTGGATCCTTACTTGATATTTGTTTCATTAAAGAAGAGTACTCAGATCAACTTAATCAAGAAAGAGTCGCGATATAAACCTAAGGAAATTGCTTCAGGCCTGATTCTTAGGTTGCCCCATACTTTCTCCCGCAAAAACTTGTAAATACTTTTTTTTACTTGACATATCAAGTGTATCTGGTTTGATACGGCTGTGGCTCAAAAAGGAATGAAGGAACTCGACTCCAAGGCGTGGCGTGCTTTCCACAAAATCGGAACCAGTCTTCTGCCCCACCTCGGTCGTCAAATAACTAATCACTCGGGGATTTCTGGTGCTGAATATGTAGTTCTGGTTGCCCTCTCTGAGCTCCCAGCGGCATCAATAAATCTCAATCGCTTAGCAACCAGTCTCGGTTGGGAAATTAGTCGTATGTCCCATCAGATTTCCCGGATGGATGAGGCGGGGTTAGTCAAGAAAGCAAAGAACCTTGAAGATTCTCGCTGCTTTGATGTCTCCATCACGGCTAAGGGAAGAAAAATCGCCGAGGCTGCAATCCCTCTACAGTCCCAAGAAATCAACCACTGCTTCAGCGAAGTTCTCACACAGGCTCAGATGAAGTCTTTGATTGAGATATCTGAAGCAATCTCCAGCCATATGAAAGAACACCACCCCCTTAACAAGAAAGTAGATAAGTAAATGAAAATCGCACTCGTTATATTCGGAGCGTTGCTCACGTTTGCCGCAATTGGATCAGCCATAGCTAAATTAAAGAAAGTTCCAGATGTGATGGCATCGATGGAAAAGGTTGGAGTTAATTCTAATCAAATTCCAGTGCTTGCTTTTCTAGAAATTGCGGGCGGGCTTGGAATAATTGCAGGTATCTGGAACAAGCCTCTCGGCGTACTGGCTTCTGCATGCCTTGTTCTCTACTTCGCAGGCGCTCTCTTCGCTCACCTCTCTCGCAA
>CAZAET010000046.1:0-3583 GCA_964484215.1 uncultured Candidatus Planktophila sp.
GCGCAATTCCCATTGCAGGCATGGCTTGGAGACGCGATGGCAGGCCCAACACCAGTATCTGCACTGATCCACGCAGCCACAATGGTTACAGCCGGCGTCTATCTCATCGTTCGTTCAAACTTCATCTTCGATGCTGCGCCAACTGCGCAACTTCTCGTTGTTATCGTCGGTGCAATCACACTTATGTTTGGTGCACTTGTGGGTACTGCTAAAGATGACATCAAGAAAGCTCTTGCAGCTTCAACAATGTCTCAGATTGGCTACATGATTCTTGGTGCAGGCCTTGGGCCAGCTGGTTATGCATTTGCAATCATGCACTTGCTGACACACGGATTCTTTAAGGCAGGAATGTTCTTGGGTGCAGGTTCAGTCATGCACGGCATGAACGATCAAGTAGATATGCGTCGCTACGGTGCGCTGCGTAAATTCATGCCAATCACATTTATTACCTTTGGTCTTGGTTACTTAGCAATCATCGGCGTTCCGCCATTTGCTGGTTTCTACTCAAAGGATTTGATTATTGAAACTGCATTTAATGCAGGTGGGCTCAAGGGAATCATCCTTGGTTCAACCACGCTCATTGGTGCAGCAATTACAGCCTTCTACATGACTCGCGTCATGGTTCTTACATTCACAAGTAAAGAACGCTGGGAAGATAATCAGCATCCACATGAATCTCCAGTATTGATGTGGCTTCCAATGGCTGTTCTTGCAATTGGATCAGTGACATCTGGAATCCTCTTTACTCGCGGCGATGCACTCGCAAACTGGCTCAACCCAGTATTTGGCGAACATGGCGAAGGACATGCTGAAGAACATCTCTTCGAGCCAATCGTTGTTTCAGCGATGGCTCTCACTGCAGTCGCAATCGGCGTAGCTATTGCACTTGCGAAGTATCAATTCAGTAAGGTCGATGCAGTTGCTCCGCAGAACGTCTCAATCTTTACTCGCATTGCACGCAAGGACCTGATGCAGGATTCATTTAACGAGGCTGTATTTATGCGTCCAGGACAAGCACTTACTAGCTTGCTCGTTAAGGCTGATGAAAGCGTTGTTGATGGCGCTGTCCGTGGCGTTGGACGTACAGCTCTCGGAACAGGTGCCGCACTTCGTCAGACCCAGACTGGTTTCGCACGAAGCTACGCAGCCTTGATTCTCATTGGTGCGATTGCCTTAATCGCCGGAATTTGGGTGGTGACACAATGAACGCAATAACAAGCATGATGTTGCTACCTCTTCTCGGTTCACTTCTGATTGCAGTGATTCCAAGTAATCAGGTTCTTCGCGTTAAGCAGGCGGCTTTGGGCACAACGTTGCTCGTTGCTATCTCTGCAGTCTTGGCTTGGTTTAAGTTTGATTCAGCAAATACTGCTTTCCAATTCGTTCAATCCACTCCTTGGATTCCAACATTCGGAATCAGCTATGCAGTCGGAGTTGATGGACTTTCTCTGGTACTTATTTTGATGTCTGTACTTCTGGCCCCAATTGTTGTTCTTGCTGGATGGAATGAATCTGAAGGTGGACGTTGGTCTGCCAAGGTCTTCTACATTCTTATCCTCGTTCTTGAAACAATGATGATCGGCGTCTTTGCAGCCACAGATGTATTCCTCTTCTACGTCTTCTTCGAAGCGATGCTCATCCCTGTCTACTTCCTTATCGGTGGCTATGGCAGCGGAGAACGCGCAGCAGCAGCCGTTAAGTTCTTGCTCTACAGCCTCTTTGGTGGACTTCTTATGTTGGCCTCCATCATCGGTCTCTATGTCATCTCAGGTGCAAATGGCGGACATACATTCGACATTACAAAGCTCTCTGAAATGCATAACTACATGAGCTCTACGACTCAGAACCTGCTCTTCCTAGGTTTCTTTATCGCCTTTGCAATCAAGGCGCCGGTATGGCCGCTACACACATGGCTGCCAGATGCCGCAGCATCGGCAACTCCTGGAACATCAGTCTTGCTTCTCGGTGTGCTCGATAAGGTCGGAACATTCGGAATGATTCGCTTCTGTCTTGCTCTATTCCCTGATGCATCCAAGACATTCACGCCAATCATCTTGGTCTTAGCCGTAATTTCCATTCTTTACGGTGCATTCCTTGCCATTGGTGCACGCGATATCAAGCGTTTGATTGCTTACACATCGATCTCTCACTTCGGATTTATCACTATGGGAATCTTCGCAATGACGACTCAGGGCCATAGCGGTGCAACTCTCTACATGTTTAACCACGGGTTCTCTACAGCAGCGCTATTCCTTGTTGCTGGCTGGATGATCTCTCGACGCGGTTCTTCGACAATCGCTGACTTTGGTGGATTGCAACGAGTTACTCCAGTGATGGCTTGGTCCTTCTTTATCGCCGGAATGTCTTCACTCGCACTTCCTGGTCTCTCCAGCTTCGTAAGTGAGTTCCTTGTTCTTGTCGGTACTTACACCCGCTATCCAGTGGCTGCAATTATCGCGACCTTCGGAATCGTTCTCGCTGCGCTCTACATTCTAATTCCAGTGCAGAAGGCGCTTCATGGGCCAACAACGCCGGGAAATGAGAACCTTTCTGATCTCAACATCCGCGAGAAGGTTGCTATTGCACCAGTGATCGCTGTGATTGTGGCACTTGGTTTCTACCCAGCACCGCTTCTCAACGTCATTAATCCCGCATCAGCTCATGTCATTGAATCTCAAGGATTTACTGATCCAGTTCCATCAGAGAGTGCAGGCAAGTAAATGCAATTTATAGCTCCAGTTCTTAACTACGCACAGCTTGCACCGATTCTGATCGTGCTTGCTGGTGCGCTTATCGGAGTATTGATTGAAGCCTTTGCTCCACGCGCTTCTCGCCACAATGCACAACTCTTTATTACCGTTGGCTCACTCGTAGCATCATTTGCAGCGCTTATGCGAGTACGCACACAGTCTTCAGTTGATGCAGCAATGGGCTCAGTTGCCTTTGATGGCGCCGGAGTCCTGCTTCAGGCATCAATTCTTATCCTTGCTCTCTTGTCAGTATTTCTGATTGCTGATCAGGAGAACTTCACAGCTCTTCCTGCAGCCGTTCCGGGATCTGAAGAAGAACGTCAATCACTTCAACTCGACCTTCGCGTTACTGAAGTATTCCCACTTACTCTTTTTGCAGTAGCCGGAATGATGCTCTTCCCGGTTGCAACTGATCTGATCACACTCTTTGTGGCTCTTGAAGTACTTTCTCTTCCTCTCTATCTCATGGCTGGCCTTTCACGTCGTCGCCGTCTGATGTCACAAGAATCAGCGCTGAAGTACTTCCTTCTCGGTGCCTTCTCATCTGCATTCTTCCTCTTTGGCGCTGCTTATCTCTATGGGTACTCAGGCACCATCACCTTCTCAGGAATTCAAGCAAGCGTCGTAGGTGGTTCAGGTAACGATGTATTCCTTCTTCTAGGAATCGCATTTATCTCTGTCGGTCTTCTCTTTAAGGTCGGCGCAGTTCCATTCCATGCGTGGTCACCCGATGTTTATCAGGGTGCACCAACTGCAATCACAGGCTTTATGGCAGCTGCGACAAAGGTTGCAGCATTCGGTGCAATCCTTCGCATCTTCTATGTCTCATTCGC
>CAZAET010000046.1:3683-6462 GCA_964484215.1 uncultured Candidatus Planktophila sp.
GCTGTAGTCACACTTATTCGTGATTCAGCTGGAGAAGTAACTGACCTCAACCGCTGGAGCGGTCTTGGAAAGCGCTCTCCGCTTGTCGCATCTGTATTTGCACTCTTCTTGCTCGCATTTGCCGGTATTCCATTAACATCAGGATTTATCGGAAAGTTCTCAATCTTCTCAGCAGCATATGAAAGCGGAAGCACTGCAATCCTTATCTCGGGTGTGCTCTCATCCGCCATCGCTGCCTTCTTCTATATCCGCGTTATCGTCCTTATGTTCTTCAAGGATCCCGTCGAAGATGGCACAAGCGTTGTGATTCCATCAGGGCTAACCACAATTACTATTGCAGTCACATCAGCTGTGACTCTCATTCTTGGAGTCTTCCCAGCGCCGCTGATCGACTTCATTGAATCCTATGCATTCTTTATCCGCTAATGTCTAAACTAGGAATTCCTGGCATAGCGCCAGAACTTGAGGCAGAACTTACCGATGGAATGGCTCGTGTTGAGAGCCTGCTGCTTAGCCATATTCAAGGCGATTACCCACTTGTTGAAGAGACTTCACGTCACCTCGTTGCAGCAGGTGGAAAGCGCCTTAGGCCGTTATTAACCCTTCTTGCATCTCATTACGGAGATAAGAATAAGTTTGGTGTTATTGAATCTGCAGTGGTCTGCGAGCTCACACACGTTGCAACTCTCTATCACGATGATGTGATGGATGAAGCAAAGTTACGTCGCGGAGTAGAAAGTGCGAATAGCCGCTGGGGAAATACCGTTGCAATCCTTACTGGCGATTACCTCTTCGCAAAAGTTTCGGCGCTCCTTGCAGATATCGGACCTGAAGCTGTTCGCCTGCAAGCATCAACTTTTGAACGTCTTGTCATCGGGCAGATCATGGAGACTCAAGGTCCACGTGCCGGTGAAGATCCACTCGAGCACTATCTCGGAGTTGTCGCTGATAAGACAGGGTCACTCATCGCTGCAAGCGCCCGCTTTGGCGCAATGGTTTCAGGAGCTCCCGCTGAAGTAAAAGAGACCCTGACAGTCTTCGGCGAAAAAATTGGTATCGCATTCCAGTTAGCTGATGACGTAATTGATATTGCAAGTGAGTCACACCAATCAGGTAAAACTCCGGGTACAGATCTACGTGAAGGTGTACCAACCTTGGTGACACTCAATGTCATGAAGTCGACAAGCACCTCAGATAGAGAGCTCATTGAGCTTTTGAAGGCACCAATTAAGGATGAAGTTGTTGTTGCTCAGGTGTTAAATCAACTTCGTACGCACCAGGCGCTAGAACAATCACGCGAACAGTTACAACAAATTGCTCGTGATGCTCGTACTGCTTTAGGGCCACTGCCTGTTAATGATGTAACAGGCGCGCTCTTCTCGCTATGCGATGCGATTATCGACCGCTCTGCTTGATCTGACTAGGTCAGTAGCTAAAGCGGCGAGTGCAAACCAGATCACGATAAAACCAATCCATCGAGCAGTCGGCATATCTTCGTGGCGAAGCCATACCCCAATGGAGAATTGAATTGTTGGCGTGATGTATTGAAGCAAACCAATGGTGCTGTAGGGCAGGCGAGTAGTGGAACCATTGAATAAGAGAAGCGGAATCGCGGTTACGGCTCCTGCGCTGATAAGAAGAATGGTGAGTAGAGGTTTATGGCCAAACTGACCTGTTCCTTGCTGACCGAGATAAATAATGTAACCAGCGTAGGGAATGAATGAGATGAGCGTTTCAATAGCCAGGCCTTCAAGTGCGCCCAAGTTGAGCTTCTTCTTTACAAGGCCGTAACTACCCCATGAAAGTGCAAGTGAAATTGCAACCCAGGGGAGTCTGCCGTAATCGATTGTAAGAACGAGAACGCCGATAGCAGCGATACCAACTGCTACCCATTGCAGAGGGCGCATTTTTTCGCGAAGGAGTATCACGCCAAAGGCGATAATGATGAGTGGATTGATGTAATAACCAAGGGCAGCTTCAACAACATGTCCGTGGTTAACAGCCCAGATGTAGGTAATCCAGTTGATGGAGACGAGGATTGTGCTGAGCAGTAAGGCCGCCATCGTCTTTGGATTCTTCATCACCGCTAACGTTGTGAGAATTTGCTTGCTAAGGGCAAGAACAATCAGGCAGAAGACAAGAGTCCAGACAGCGCGATGCGAAACAATTTCGAGCGGATTGGCTGGTTCAAGAAGCGGCCAGTAAAGAGGAAAGAGCCCCCACATGATGTAGGAGCTAAATCCGAAGAGAAGTCCTAGCGAATACTCGCTGCGTTTGCTTGCCACTTAGCGGAAGTTAACGAATTGAACAGCAAATTCAAATTTACCATTTTTAATCTGCTCGATTGCTTCCTGTAGATCATCGCGGCTCTTTGAAGTAACGCGAAGTTCATCGCCTTGAATTTGAGTCTTGATTGATTTAGGACCTTCATCGCGAAGAAACTTTGCAATCTTCTTGGCATTCTCAGTTGAGATGCCTTCCTTCATCGTGGAAGCAATCTTGTAAATCTTTCCTGAAAGCTGTGGCTCGCCAGCATCGAGGTGCTTGAGTGAAACTCCGCGCTTAATTAACTTATCTTTGACAACATCAAGAGTTGCCTTTGCACGCTCTTCAGTATCGGCTTCGATGGCTAGCTTGTCGCCGGAGAGTTCAATCTTGGCCCCAGTGTTCTTAAAGTCGAAGCGGGTGTCGATCTCGCGGATAGCCTGGTTAATTGCGTTATCAAGCTCCATACGGTCGATCTTTGAGACTACGTCAAAACTGCTATCAGCCATTGTCT
>CAZAET010000047.1:0-6438 GCA_964484215.1 uncultured Candidatus Planktophila sp.
CGTAGCTCTGTTGATTGAATATGAACTACGAGATCTGAGTAATCAAGAAGTATCCATTCATCAGTACCTTCACGGCGAAGTGGCTTATCGCCAACGAGGCGCAGCTGCTCTTCTACTTCATCAGCAATAGTGTCGATGATCTTTGAGTTAGAGGCGGTAACAATAAGGAATACCTCACTGAGCACAGTCTGATCAGATAGGTCGAGTGCAACGAGTTCAGTACCGAACTTATCGACAGCAGCGCGTGCTGCAATCTGTGTGCGTTCGACGCAGGCTTTACTTGCTGGCATAGAGGTTATTCTCCTTAATAAAGGCCGCAACTGCTGCGGGTACTGCATCAGATTTATGTGCACGGATATCGGTTGCAGAGACTGCAATCGCATCCACGCTTGTGTTGTGCTCTCCTGGAAATTCTGGGCGATCAATAACGACGAACTCGACCATCTTCTTTAGTTCTTCGGAACGGTGCCATTGATCAATCTTTTCGTAGGCATCGGTGCCTACGATTAAAACGATGGTGTCGTCCTCGTAGAACTGAGCTACTGCTTCGACAGTGTCGATGGTGTAGCTCGGTCCTTCTCGTAAAACTTCAATCGGATTTACTTCGATGTGCTTCTTAATATCTGCCGGTAGTTCATTTACTGCCAACTGACACATAGTGCGTCGTTGCGCCCCAGTTGCATGTGGTTCGTTATCACGAAGACGTGGTTGACCTGCGGGAAGAACTAAGAGGTGGTCAACAATCTTGCGGGTAATGAGCTCTTGGATGACATGGATATGACCGTTATGAATCGGGTCGAATGTTCCGCCGTAGAGCCCAACGCGCAAAGTGAACTACTTATCTAGACGAAGCGTTACGTACAAAAGGAATACAAAGACACCGAATGCAATGAGACCGAAAGCATAAGGAGGGATCGGAAGTTCGCGGACGGCTTCTTCAGCGTTGAGCATGATCATGAGTGAAGATTACTACTTACCCTCAAGAAGTTCTAAAAAGCGCGCTTCATCGATGATTGTGACGCCTAACTCTTGCGCCTTGGCTAGCTTTGAACCTGGGTCGCGTCCAACCAAAACATAATCCGTCTTCTTTGAAACCGATGACGATGGCTTGCCGCCATGGGCAGTAATTGCTTCAGCAATTGAATCGCGGGTAAATCCTTCAAGACCGCCGGTTACAACAAAGGTAAGCCCAGCAAGTGTTTGTGGCAGGTCTTCACCCTTTGCATTGACCATTGCAACACCTGCTGCGGTCCACTGCTTAATGATGTTGCGATGCCAATCGACTTCAAACCATTCGACGATTGATTGTGCAATTACATCACCGACGCCATCAATATCTGCAAGTTCTGCAACGGATGCCTTTGCGATTGCATCCATGCTTCCAAAATTTGTGGCAAGTGCTTGCGCAGCAGTTGGACCCACATGGCGAATAGAGAGCGCGACGATTGTGCGCCACAGCGGACGGGTCTTCGCTTCTTCAAGGGCTTCAAGTAACTTCTCGAGGTTCTTTCCCTTTGTTCCATCTTTCTTAGTGAAGAAAGATGATTTCATCAAAGCACTTTCGGTGAGCGAGAAGATATCTGCTTCATCGGTAATGATCTTGTCCTGCAACATAGCTACTGCTGCTTCATATCCCAAGACATCGATATCGAGCGCTGCGCGAGAGCCGATGTAGTAAATACGCTCTCGCAATTGCGCTGGGCAGCTACGGGTATTGGGACAGCGAATATCAACATCGCCTTCAGTGATTGCGCGAAGTTCTGCGCCACATTCAGGGCAGTGAGTTGGCATCACAAATGCCTTCTCTTTTCCTGTGCGCTTATCCAGAACTGGTCCCAGTACCTCAGGGATAACATCGCCAGCTTTGCGGATGATGACGGTATCGCCAATCAATACGCCTTTACGTTCGATTTCTTCCTGGTTGTGAAGCGTTGCATTGGTAACAGTTGATCCAGCAACTTTGACTGGCTGCATAAATGCGAATGGGGTCACGCGACCTGTGCGCCCAACGCTGACCTTGATGTCGAGCAACTTCGTTGTGACTTCTTCAGGTGGGTACTTATAAGCAATCGCCCACTTAGGTGCGCGCGATGTAAAACCGAGCTTCTTCTGCTCAGAAATATCATCGACCTTGATAACTACGCCATCGATTTCATGTTCGACATCGTGGCGATGAACGTTGTAATTCTCAATGAAATCAAGGACTTCTTTGCGGCTCTTGCAGACTTTAAAGCGATTCGAAGTGGGAAGTCCGAGCGCCTTGAGTTGCGCATACGCATCAGATTGCGAATCAAATGTAATTCCTTCACTTGCACCGACTCCGTGCACAACAACATCAAGTGCCCGAGACGCTGTCACGCGAGGATCTTTCTGACGAAGTGAACCTGCCGCGCAGTTACGAGGATTAGCAAAGAGCGGCTTGCCAGCTTCTTCGAGCTCTTCATTAAGTTGGTTAAAGGCGGCAACAGGTAAGAAGACTTCACCGCGTACTTCAATCAGCGATGGAATCTTCTTTCCAGAAAGTGTGTGAGGTAAACCCTTTATGGTCCTTACATTGAGTGTGACATCTTCGCCGGTAACACCATTGCCACGAGTAAGTGCGCGGGTAAGTTGGCCGTTCTCGTAGAGCAAGTTAATGGCAAGGCCATCAACCTTAAGTTCGCACAAATAATCAGGTGTTGCAGATTCCTTTTCGACGCGATCAAACCAAGAAGCAAGTTCATCTGAATCAAAGACATTATCAAGGCTCATCATCTTCTCGATGTGATCATGTTGATCAAAAGTAGTTGCAAATCCCCCACCTACGCCAAGTGATGGTGAATCGGGTTCAAGTAGTTCGGGGTGCTTTGCCTCAAGCGCCTCTAACTCTTTGAGTAACTTATCGAAGGCAGCATCTGTTATGGATGGCGCATCTAAAACGTAATACTTAAATTGGTGGTCGCGAATCTCTTGAGTGAGTTCGGTGATGCGATGACGCGCTTCGTTTGTCATGCTGTCTCGCAGATAGTCGCCGAACCAACGACGCGGTCGCCATCGTAGATAACCATTGCTTGACCTGTCGCAAGACCAAGAAGTGGTTGATCGAGTTCTGCAACAAGTTGGTCGTTATCCATGTAGTAGGTGCAATCGAGTGCGGCGCCGTGTGCACGAACCTGAACAAAGCCGCGCATCGGTGCAGCGCCTACTTCAGGGCCGCAGAAGATTGGTCGTTCACCGCGCATCGAAGTCACAGCGAGATCTTCTCGCGCACCTACGACAACAGTGTTTGAGACAGGTTCAATCTTTAACACAAAGCGTGGTGATCCATCGGCAGTCGGAACAGTCAGACCTAAGCCTTTGCGCTGTCCGATTGTGTATGTGTAGGCACCCTTGTGTTCGCCTAACTTGTTTCCATCTTGATCAACGATGGGACCAACTTCGCTTCCCATGCGTTCGCGCAACCAACCTGCGTTATCTCCTGATGGAACAAAGCAGATGTCATGGCTATCTGGTTTCTGTGCAACGGCTAATCCGCGAGCTTCAGCCTCTTTACGGATATCAACCTTCTCGGTATCTCCTAGAGGAAAGATTGCGCCATTGATTTGTTCGCGATTAAGAACTGCAAGAACGTATGACTGATCTTTCAGCGGATCTACTGCGCGGTGCAACGTGCGACCTGCATCTGTCTCGCGTGTACGCGCATAGTGCCCGGTAACAACGCCATCGAATCCCATCGCTTTTGCGCGATCGAGAACTGCTGCAAATTTAATCTTTTCATTGCAACGCAAGCACGGGTTTGGTGTGCGCCCTGCCTTGTATTCGCTCATGAAGTTTTCGACAACGCCTTCATGGAATTCATCAGCCATATCCCAGATATAGAAAGGAATGCCGATGACATCTGCGGCTCGGCGTGCATCATGTGAATCTTCAATGGTGCAACATCCGCGAGCACCGCTGCGGTATTTCTGAGGATTAGAGGAAAGTGCTAAGTGCACACCAATGACTTCATGTCCTGCCTCAACCGCGCGCGCTGCAGCAACTGCTGAATCAACGCCACCGCTCATGGCTGCAATGATCTTCACTTTTTACCTACTGCATTGGCCGCTAAACCGCGTTCGATAACGGTTGGAAGAACAGAGAGCGCGAAATCAACATCTGCTTGCGTATTGGTGGTGCCGAATGAGAAACGCAGAGAAGATTGCGAAAGCACATCAGATAAGCCCATTGCCATTAATACATGGCTAGGGCGATGAACTCCTGCTGTGCATGCAGCACCGGTTGAACATGAAACCTTCTCTGAATCCATCAGGAGCAATAGCGAATCACTTTGAGTGCCTGGAAAAGTAATATTTGAAATCCCTGGAAGACGTTCTGAATTCTTACCGTTAATGATTGCATCAGGACGAGCTGCCAATACACCTGCCTCAAATGAATCACGAAGTGCTGCCACTTTCTTTGCATCATAAAGATTGGCTTCAACTGCTGCAGCCAGTGCCACAATCGATGGAGCGTTCAAAGTACCGCTTCGAATATCGCGCTCTTGTCCCCCGCCATGTAGCAAGGCAGGAATTTCGACAGCGCGACGCAAGATCAACGCACCAATACCAAGCGGGCCGCCAACTTTGTGGCCACTTATTGTCATGGCAAAGAGGCCCAACTCTTTAAATGAAATTGGCACCTTGGTAAAGCTCTGGACAGCATCACAATGAACTGGGATATCACCAGCAGCCTTAACAATTTCTGCAATCGGTTGAATGACACCAGTCTCGTTATTGCTATGCATCACCGAAATCAGCGCAATCTCTGAACCGAGCTCTGCAATAGTCTTCTTGAGAAAATCAAGATCAATGACGCCATCGGTGGTAACTGGAATCTGAATAAGTTCGGCGCCTTCGTGTTCTGCTAACCAATGTGCAGGGTCTAGAACTGCATGGTGTTCGATGCTTGATACAAGGATGACTTTCTTATCAGTGTGCCAGAACAATCCCTTAATGGCAGCGTTATCGGCTTCGGTACCTGAACCAGTGAAGATAACTTCGCTGGCAAGGCAGCCAACTGCCTTTGCAATCTTTTCGCGAGCATCTTCAACATCTTTACGAGTCGAACGTCCTTCAGTGTGAAGCGATGAAGGGTTACCGAGTTTGCGCAGCGATGAATTCATCGCCTCGATGGCAACATCGAACATCGGCGTAGTTGCCGCATGGTCGAGATAAACGCTCATTGGAGCAGTCTAGTTCGTGCCCGCGCATTGTTAATTGCGAGCAGTTGGCTTACTTTCGGGCAGTTACGCCTTCAGTCGCCTTAGGCAGCACGTTGAAGAGGTCGCCAACTACGCCGAAATCTGCGATATCAAAGAGCGGCGCTTCAGGATCTTTATTGACCACAACGATTGTCTTTGAAGTCTGCATACCTGCGCGGTGTTGGATTGCGCCAGAGATTCCGCATGCGACATAGAGCTGCGGGCTTACTGTTTTTCCAGTTTGGCCAACCTGATGTGAATGTGGGTACCAACCGGCATCTGTTGCTGCGCGAGATGCGCCAACTGCTGCACCCAGTGAATCTGCAAATGCTTCAACTGGTGCAAAGTTTCCATCTGTTCCGCGTCCACCTGAAACAACAATATTTGCTTCAGTCAGTTCTGGACGTCCGCCCTTTACTGGAGGTTGTGAAGAAGAAATTGTTGCTTTCTTTGCATCAGCGCTCACTGCAGCAGTTCCATTTTCAATTGCAGGAGTTGATGCAGCGAAATCAGCCTCAACGCTATTGGGGCGAACAGTAATGATGGCAACGCCATGTGAAACCTTTGAGTGCACAGTTGTTGATCCGCCGAATACCAACTGGGTTGCTGTTGCATCTGCTGCAACATCGACAGCATCAGTAATGATTCCGGATTCGGTTAAGACTGCAACGCGGGCAGCAACTTCTTTTCCGAAGGCGTGGGATGCAATAAGAACAGCAGTTGGCGACTTCTCTTTGATTACCTGGGCAAGCGCATCTGCTGATGCTGCTACTCCGTGGGATGCAAAGTCATCTGATTCAATAACAAGAACGTTTGCGATTGGACCTTGGTTAACAGTTGCAGCAAGTGCTGCGCCTTTTCCAGTGCCAGCAAGAACAACTGCTGTGACAGCGCCAATACGAGCACCTGCTGTTGCAAGTTCTGCAGTGGTCTTTGTTGCCTTATCGCCTGAAAAATCAGCGAGAATCAATACGTTGCTCATATCAACTTCTTCTCTGCTAGGAAGTTCACGAGCGCTTCTCCGCCGTTTCCTTCATCGTTTACTTTGACGCCTGCAGCGCGTGCAGGTCGTGGAGTTGCATCGTTGACTTGTGACCATGCGCTCTGCGCACTTACGCCAACTGCAGCCAAATCTTTCTGTTCGATTGTCTTCTTCTTCGCTGCCATGATTCCTTTAAATGATGGATAACGTGGCTCGTTAATCTTTTCGACAACGCTGA
>CAZAET010000048.1:0-1646 GCA_964484215.1 uncultured Candidatus Planktophila sp.
GTTTACTCATGGCTGCCACTCGGCGTCATCACACTTCGCAATATCGAGAACATCGTTCGAGATGAAATGGATAAAGCCGGCTTTCAAGAAGTTCACTTCCCGGCACTTCTTCCAAAAGATGCTTACGAGATAACTGGTCGCTGGAACGATTACGGTCCAGACTTATTTCGCCTCCAAGATCGCAAGGGCGCTGACTATCTTCTAGGACCAACTCATGAAGAGATGTTTACGCTCATGGTGAAGGGCGAATACTCCTCTTATAAAGATCTACCACTTGCTCTCTATCAAATCCAGACAAAGTATCGCGATGAAGCACGCCCACGTTCAGGAATTATCCGCGGACGCGAATTCGTCATGAAGGATTCCTACTCATTCGATCTTACCGATGAGGGTCTCGTTGAGTCCTATATGCGCCATCGCGCTGCCTACATCAAAACTTTTGATCGACTTCGCCTGAAGTACAACATCGTCAGCGCAGTTTCTGGTGCGATGGGTGGATCAGCTTCCGAAGAGTTCTTAGCTCCTTGCGAAACCGGTGAAGATACCTACGTTCTCTGCGAGAAATGTGGCTATGCAGCAAATGTTGAAGCGATGACAACTGTTGTCGCGCCAAGTGATGCATCAGGTGTTGCAGCTCTTGAAGTCTTTGATTCACCAAATACTCCAACAATCGACACTCTGGTAGAACTTTTGAACGCAAAGTTCGGTGGGGGATATGACGGAGGAATGACTCTCAAGAACGTCATGTTGATGGCTGATGAGACACCAATCTCCGTTCTTGTGCCAGGTGATCGCGAGGTAGATCTCAAGCGCCTGCAAGCAAACCTTGCTGGAGTTAATGACGTTCGCGTATTTGAAGAATCAGATTTCGCTAAGTTCCCAGGACTCGTCAAGGGTTACATCGGGCCACAAGATGCCAAGAAGAACGGCATCACTGTTTATGCAGATCCACGCATTGCACCAGGTACTTCATGGGTAACAGGGGCAAACGCTAAAGATAAACATGCACGCAATGTTGTTAATGGTCGTGACTTTGAAGTCGATCACTACATCGAAGCAGCGCAAATCAAACAAGGTGATGCATGTCCAAAGTGTGCAACCCCGGTCATCATTGACCGCGCCATCGAAATTGGCCATATCTTCCAGCTTGGTCGCAAATACGCAGATGCACTTGGCCTCACAGTTCTAGATCAAAATGGTAAATCCCAAGTTGTCACTATGGGGTCTTATGGAATCGGTGTATCACGCGCGGTCGCAGCGATTGCCGAGCAGAGCTACGACGAAATCGGTCTCTCATGGCCAGTTGAAGTAGCACCTGCAAAGGTTCACGTTGTTGCAACCGGCAAGGACGATGCAGTCTTTGAAGCTGCCGAGAAGATTTCAGCCGAACTTGAATCACGTGGAATCAGCGTGATGATTGATGATCGCCGCGGAACCAGCCCTGGTGTTAAATTCAAGGATGCCGAACTCATCGGTATTCCAGTAATCGTGGTTGTTGGTAAAGCTCTTGAGCAAGGTAATGTTGAAGTTCGAGTTCGCAAGAGTGGTGAAAAGTCAGAGGTTGCTCTTGCTTCAGCTGTCGAGTCGATTGCAGCACTTCTTCCAACGCTCGCCTAATGCTCGAAAATCTCACCGCGATTAATCTC
>CAZAET010000048.1:1746-6269 GCA_964484215.1 uncultured Candidatus Planktophila sp.
CAGCACTTCTTCCAACGCTCGCCTAATGCTCGAAAATCTCACCGCGATTAATCTCGCCCTCCTCGGCCTTGCCATGTTTACCGCCGGCTTTGTCGATGCAATTGCGGGCGGGGGAGGACTTATCCAGACTCCTGCAATGTTGCTCTCATTTCCTGATCGCAATCCAGTTGAAGTTGTTGCAACCTCCAAAACTGCAGCATTCTTTGGGACAACGACAGCTGCAATTAAGTATCGTAAATCAATCAAGACAGATTCTCGTTTACTTCTTGCAATGGTCGTTCCAGCATTCATTGGGGCAGGAATTGGCGCCCACTTGGCATCAAGAATTTCATCCGAAAGTTATAAGAGCTCAATCTTCTTCATCATGATTGCAATCTTTATCTACACCTTGGTCAGACCTGAACTCGGCAAGAATCATGTAGAGAAGTACGCGCCACAAAAGCTCAAAGCGATCGGCGCAGTTGCAGCTTTCGCTATTGGTTTTTACGACGGATTGATTGGCCCAGGCACAGGGACCATGTTGATGATTGCACTGGTTGCAATTATGGGCTTCGCCTTCGTTGGTGCCTCTGCAATAGCAAAGGTAGTAAATGCGACGACAAACTTAGCTTCGATCATTGTGGTGGGCTTAACCATCGGAGTCATGTGGAAGCTCGGCTTAGTTATGGGTATTGCTAACTTGGCTGGGGGATATGCCGGTTCACATATGGCGCTCAAGAAAGGTTCGGGATTTATCCGAATCTTCTATCTCATCGTGACAGCGCTACTCATCTTGCGACTTGGATACTCGCTCTACTTCGAGTAAAATTGTGCTTGCTCAACAACTGAATAACAATCGAATAGGACACGACCATGGCTTTGAAAGACCAAGTTTCGCAACACATTACGCCAGCGCTACTTCAAGCTGGATACTTCCTCGAAGATGTAAATATCGTTTCACCAGGCCAGCACCGCATCGTCACCGTAATTGTCGATGGCGAGAGCGCCCTCAATCTTGATCAAGTCACTGTTGCTTCAAAGCTAGTCTCTGAACTTCTTGATGAAGCTACCTTTATGGGAGAGACCCCATTCACTCTTGAAGTTACCTCACCAGGAATTGATCGTCCGCTTACGCTTCCGCGCCACTTTACTAAGAACAATGATCGCCTTCTTAAGGTGACACAAACCGATGGAGTCGTTGTTACTGGTCGCATTCTTTCTAATACCGATACCGATGTAACGCTCACAGTTGTAGAGAAGAAAGAGACCAAAGAAGTCACTATCTCTCTTGCAGATATCAAGCGCGCACAAGTCGAAATTGAATTTAATCGCAAGGATGGAGATAAGTAATGGGCGTCGATATCTCAGCGCTCGTTCAGCTCACTGAAGCCAAGGGCATGCCTCTCGAGCAATTGATTCAAATGATCGAGGCTGCAGTGCTTACTGCCTACACCGAAACCCCAGAACCGAATCGCTATGCGCGCGTTCAACTCGATCGCGAAACGGGTGATATCCAGATTTTCGTTCCAACATTTAACGAACTCGGCGAACGTGTAAGCGAAGATGTGCTTGAAGTCGAAGGCTTTGATCGCATTGCAACATCGACTGCCCGCCAGACCATTAAGCAGCAGATGCGTGCAACTAACGATGCTGAAATCGTTGGTGAGTTCACAACTTCTGTCGGCGATGTTATTTCAGGAATTATTCAACAGGGACGTGATCCCAAGATGATTCACGTCAACCTTGGCCGCATCGAAGGAAAGATTCCGCCACAGGAACAAGTTCCTGGCGAGGTTTATACACACGGCGAACGCATCAAGTGTTTCGTTGTTGAGGTAAAGCAAGGACTTAAAGGTCCTGAAATCATGTTGTCGCGAAGCCACCCAGGACTTGTGAAGCAACTCTTTGCACTTGAAGTTCCGGAAATCAAAGATGGAATCGTTGAAATCATGGGCGTATCCCGAGAAGCAGGCCATCGCACCAAGATTGCAGTGCGTTCATTGCGTGCAGGAGTTTCACCCAAGGGTTCACTCATTGGTCCACTCGGCGCGCGTTCTCGCGCAGTGATGGATGAACTCAACGGCGAGAAGATCGACATCGTTGATTACGATGAAGATCCAGCAAAATATGTGGCTCATGCTCTTGCTCCTGCAAAGGTAACCAGCGTGACCGTCGTTGATGAACTTTCACGTTCAGCTAAGGTCGTTGTTCCTGATTACCAACTCTCACTTGCAATCGGGAAAGATGGACAGAATGCCCGTCTTGCAGCACGCCTTACTGGCTGGCGCATCGATATTCACCCAGATACCCCGGCGCCAACGGCATAAAGCCCCGCACGAAATAGGGAATTTCCGCCTCTTTCGATAGACTTACCCCATCACGAAGGCGAGAAATCGTCAGCGTATTAATGAAATGGATGCGAAAGATATGAAACTCAAATGAGCTCGTTTACATCATGAGGTCGAACAACTAGGGCTCGCATCCCACAAGAATTTATGCGGGCCAAGACAGGAGAAATGTGTCAAAGGTCCGCGTACATGAGTTGGCAAAACAACTCGGTATGGAGAGCAAGGAAGTCCTTGCAAAGCTCCAAGAAATGGGCGAATTCGTCCGATCAGCATCATCAACAGTTGAAGCACCAGTAGTCCGCAAGTTAGTTGCGCTCTACCCAGATGCAAAGCCTGCTGAAGAAAAGAAGCCAGTCAAGAAGGCAGCAGCAAAGAAGACTGCTGCCTCAAAGAAGACTGCCGAAGTAAATCCAGAACTTGCAGCTGAACTAGCAGCCGAACTCGGCGTAGATCTTGCAGCTCTTAAGGCATCACGCGATGCTGAAAAGGTTGCGCAAGAAGAAGCAAAGGCTGCAGCAAGTGAGGCAGCATCTGCTGAAACAACTCCAGCGCCAGGTGCAACACCCGCAACTCCTGCAGCTCCTCGTCCTGGCAACAATCCATTCTCAACAGGTGGCGCAGTTCCACGCCCACCTCGTCCAGGAAATAATCCTTTCTCAGCAGGTGGCGCAGTTCCGCGTCCACCAGCACAACGCCCAGGTGCACCTCGTCCAGGAATGGCGGGAGCGCGTCCAGGTTCTGTGCGTCCAGGTTTTGCAGCACGTCCGGGTGCACCTCGACCAGCAGGTGCTGGAACAGGAACAGGTAATTACCCACCACGTACAGGTGGAGCACCAGCATCATCAGGTCCGTACCGTTCACAAGGCGCACCTGGTGCAGGTGGAGCAGCCGGCGGTCCACAACGTCCAGGCGGCGGCGGTCCTAATCGCGGTCCAGGTCGTGGCGGTACAGCAGGTGCATTCGGAAAGAATGCAAGTAAATCGTCAAAGCGTAAGCAGAAGTCACGTAAGGCGCTGCGCGAAGAATTCGACAATATGCAAGCACCACAACTTGGTGGAGCAGTTATTCCTCACGGTGACGGAAAGACAAAGATTCGTATGCGCCGCGGTGCTTCTCTTGCAGATTTCGCTGAAAAGATTGGTGCAGATCCAGCAGCACTCGTATCAGCGCTATTCCACCTCGGTGAAATGGTTACTGCAACGCAATCAGTGGATGCAGATACATTCGAAATTCTCGGTGCACAGCTTAAGTACCAGATTGAAATCGTTTCACCTGAAGATGAAGATCGCGAATTACTTCAGGACTTCGATATCGATCTAGCTCAAGAGCTTGAAGATATGAACCCTGATGATCTCGTCGCGCGCCCACCAGTTGTTACTGTCATGGGTCACGTCGATCACGGTAAGACATCTCTTCTCGATGCAATCCGTAAGACCGAAGTTATTAAGGGCGAAGCGGGTGGAATTACTCAGCACATCGGTGCTTACCAAATTCACCACGATCACGATGGCGTTAACCGCGCAATCACCTTTATTGATACACCGGGCCACGAAGCGTTTACAGCGATGCGTGCCCGCGGTGCAAAGGTCACAGATATTGCAGTACTCGTAGTTGCTGCCGACGACGGCATCATGCCTCAGACAATTGAAGCGCTTAACCACGCTCAAGCTGCTGATGTGCCAATCGTTGTTGCAGTGAACAAGGTTGATAAGGAAGGCGCGAACCCAGATAAGGTCCGCCAGCAATTGACTGAGTACAACTTGATCGCTGAAGAGTACGGCGGAGACACAATCTTCGTAAACGTTTCTGCAAAGAAGGGCGAAGGCGTCGATGCACTTATCGACTCAATTCTCCTCACAGCAGATGCTGCTATCGATCTTCGTGCAATCGCTGCCGATGATGCTCGCGGTGTTGCTATTGAAGCTCACCTCGATCGTGGTCGCGGTCCAGTTGCAACCGTTCTTGTACAACGCGGAACATTGAAGATCGGTGATGCAATCGTCGCTGGTGGTTCATTTGGTCGCGTACGTGCAATGCTCGATGAGCACGGCGCAAACGTAGAAGAAGCAGGTCCATCACGTCCTGTACAGGTTCTCGGTTTCACATCTGTTCCAAACGCTGGAGATACATTCCTCGTTGCCGAAGATGACCGCACCGCACGCCAGATCGCTGAGAAGCGTCAGGCTGCAGAACGTA
>CAZAET010000049.1:0-1383 GCA_964484215.1 uncultured Candidatus Planktophila sp.
CTTTCCACTCGTTACACCCACATTCCTACAAGCGTATTGCTTGAGGACATGGGCAAACTGGGATGGGAGGTAGTTGATGTTAAACAACAGACCGCACGCAAATTGCAATCCGCAAACCACAAGAAGCACCTTGTCGTATTCCGCAATCCCAATTTGGTGATTAAAGGAAAAGATGGTGATGATGTTTACCCACAGATTTTGATAGTCAATTCACACGATGGTAGTTCATCGTTCCAGTTCCGTGCAGGTATCTTCCGCTTGATTTGTAGCAATGGCCTTGTTGTATGCACTGAGAATTTTGGTAAGACTTGTTTACGCCATAGTGGATACAACTTCATTCACTTGCAGGCTATTGTCTCTGATTTGACAAAAAAAATTCCAAACACCATTGACTTGTTGAACCGATTCACCAATACAACGATGACACCAGCGATGATGGAGGAGTTTGTGCACAAAGCGATTGAGATTCGTTTTAATGACGGTAAGGTGCACTCAGTGAATGCAATTGACATTCTTACCCCCACACGCAACGAAGACGATGGCAATTCCCTTTGGAAGGTATTCAACAGAGTACAGGAGCGTTTGTTACATGGCAATTTTGTTTACAACAACGGAAGCCCTCGTAAGCCACGGAAAGCACGCAGTATCAAGAACTTAAAACGCGATATTGACTTCAATGAAAAGTTGTTTTTCCTTGCCAGTATGTATGCTAATTAATTAAATTATCCTTTATTTCGTATCACTATGCAGAAATTCATTGTCCTCGGAGAAGACTGGCACACTTTGCTCACAGAAAAAAACATTACTATGATTCTCGTCACATCTGTACCCGATTCCGATAAATTGATGAATAGCATGGTAGACTACCTATCAGAGAAACACCCAACACTATTCCTACGGTCATACTACGACACAAACCGTTTGGTGTTGGGTATTCTTAAACCTCAGCCTGCGGATTTAAAAGACCTGTTAGAGCCAGATGTCTTAATTGCATTTGGCGGTGATATGATAATTGAAGTAGAGATGAATGAAGTTCAACATATCAGTATTGTAAAATATGATGAACAAGACAAATTGTATGACAGACTTTCCTCTTTCATGCAAATCAACCCACGGAAAAAGAAATTATTTAATAAAAAGAACGATGACAACCGAGATTAAATCCGAACAAACCCCCCTTGAACAAGCAGAAGCGTATTTCACAGAATGCGTAATTATCGCCAACGAGACCGAAGACATCCAAGACCGTAAACGCAAATTTGAGAAAGCCAAACAGACCACAGTGGGTTTTTTGAACTTTCAGATTGACTACTGGTTACAGGTACGTGCCGAGTTTCAGCAAATCATAGATATCGCAGACAAAAAGAAACCTGTAGATGGAGA
>CAZAET010000049.1:1483-6263 GCA_964484215.1 uncultured Candidatus Planktophila sp.
ATTATCTTGATTGAGAACAACCAACCCGTTGTTGAACCATCAACCATTACTACCCTCCCCCCACAGCGTATTCAAACCCCCGAAGATGTGGAGCGTTTGCGTGAGGAACAAAGACAGCGTTTGAAGGATGAGCGTGAAAAGCAAAAGGCCAAAGAAGAGGCCGAGAAACGCAAATCGCGGAAAGGTGCTAAACGCCCAACTACCAAGAAACGAGTAAAAGAACCAAAGGTAACTATCCCTGAGCCTACTAAGCCACCGAGTAAGCGTGAGACAAAAGGCCAACAGGTAGTCAGACTAAATGAAATTCGTTTGCGTGAATTGGAATTACTCCGTGCTGAGTATGATGACAAACTAATCAGTAAGGCTAAATACAACCGAGAAAAAGCCCGTATCATGAAGAATTACGAGGAAGCGTTCAAGAAATTACGCACTGGAGGTATCATATAATCTTCTAAAACTTTTATTTGCAAAAACAAATAGTTGTGATTACATTTGTGATTACCAATGATATAATTATGAAAACTGTATTACATCCCGACCAAAAAGAGGCCAATGAAAAGTTCTTCCGAATGATGATTGGCACTATCAAAGAAAATGGTATTTATGTCTATCCTGACCGCAACGCTATCTTTACAAGAAAGATGGGCAAGTTCTATGGCAATCAGTCTGACATAGATGCTGTTCGTGATTTAGTGAGCGAAGATTTTTTTTATCTTTACTTTGAAAACTTAGATGAACTCCAACCCGTAGAACAATGAGTAATAACTATCCAGCACTTAGCAAAAGACAGACATACTACTTTATGAGCAAGATACCCTTGCAATCACGCAGGGTCTACGAAGCAGTAAAGCGAATTGTTGACCCAATGCCTGAAAATGGTTTTGATTTTGCTGACTTGATGAATACTTTGTTTTTTAGCAAGGACATCTTGATGCGTACTGGATACTTTCATTTGAAAACATTGACTGACAAAAATCAAAATTACCGATGAGTAAGAAAGACGAAATGATGGTGGTTGACAGGGAAGCCAAAATGTACCGAAGCCACTTACCACTCGTTGATAAGTTGATGCGGAACGGAAGAGACTTTTATGTGAGAGAAACTCCGTTTATGACCACGCTTATTTACGATGGCCGTGAAATTATTTACACCAAGAAATCAATGGCCTTTCCTCCCAGCCAACTTTGGATTTTTAGGAATGTGAACAATGATGCTCAAAAGTTTGCTGAACGGGTGGAGAAAGGAGAAGCCCCATTCCAAATGCCTGAAAAGCACCCAACCAATTTCACGAACCTTGAATACGATGATTCACGGGGAGAGATTACGGGAACGGATGTAAATTCAGCCTACTGGACAATTGCACACCAATTGGGCATTATCTCTACTCGCACCTATGAGAAAGCAGGACAAGACTACCATAAGGTCACACGACTTGCCGCTTTGGCTATCTTAGGTCGTACAATGGCGTTCAAGCAGTACAAGGGTGGAAAAATGCTCAAAGACCCGAAATTAATCACAGGTAGCAAAATTGTCAAAGACTTTTACCGTGCTATTCGTTACAAGTGCTATGAGCATATGCAAAATATGGCAACAATGCTTGGAGAAGATTTTGAAGCCTACCGAACAGATTGTATCTATTATCGCGATAGCCCAGAGAATAGACAAATGGTGTACGACTATCTTGACAGTCAGGGCTTTAATTACAAGCAGTTGGTGTTTGAAGAGCCTCCCGAAATTGAATAATTATTTATTTGCCAAAACAAATCTTTTTATTATCTTTGCATTGTTATGAGTATTAAGTTAGACCTAATTACTATCAATCCGCACGATTTGGTAGACCAACCAACGCTCGCATCTTACATGAGTGAAGGTGCAGAGCCAATCTTAGAGAAGAATAGACCATTCTATTCTAATAGCAAAGAAATCTGTATCAATGGGATTTACTTTGCTTTAACTACATTTAATGAGGGAGACTGTGATTTTACGGTTTTATCTCTTTACAAGCGTTCACCAAGACAAAAGAAAACTTATCGTTATGCCTTTGGGGCTTATGACCCTGCCAGTAATCAAATCTTTTGGTTTTTTAATGCAGAGAGCCAAGCACAGAGCAGAGATTTAGCAGTACGCACCTTTGTTGCTTTAAAAAAATGGTGCGGTGACAATTACGCATCTTACATTCCATTCGCGTACAAGAAATGAGCAATACACTAAACAACAACATATACCATTATGAAATCCCAACTGACCAGAAGGAATTACACATCACCTACATCCACAGTGATGACCAAATCATTGTACGAGAACTCCCAGCAGTCTTTACAGGCCAAATCAACAAATTACCCAAAATCTTTGAGGCTTATGACTTTGAACAATGGGTGCGAGACAATGGTTTGCTACAACAAAGTTTACTACAGTTCAGCCCAGAGCAAGATACTTGGATTGACAGTGAATGGACAATACCTTTTACATCTTGGCTCATTGATTCCGAAAAGAACACACATAGTGCAATTTTGGAATTTTTGGAAGAAAACGGGTTTGAGTATTAAAAAAGGGGTAGTAACGACCATTACCACCCCCGTGAACAACATGACCAAAACCAAAGTTGCGAGACAAAGATTTGGACAAAACAAATTTATGGATTCGTTAGAAGAAAGTTATCGCTTGTTCCTTATTGACCATGAGTACATATGCAACGCATTGAAAAACGAGCGTAACCTACCTAAAGATGTGCCTGCCCTTATCAATTTAGTAGACTTGTTTAAGGCTAAATATCAACATATGTGTGATAAAAGCGTAGGAGATGCTATAAAATTTCAAATTAAATTGATAGAAGAACAACTACAAGAAATGACTATTAAATTTTACAAATACTTTTTTAACGGTCAAGAAAAGCCAATTATTATTGAGGCCGTAAGTAAGCAAAGTGCCCATTACGCCTTGCAACAGATATTACCCAAATTATCAGAAAAGGGTTATGATTTACGCGAACTGAAAGACATGAAAGTAGAAAATCCTTTGGTTGGAGTAAACCGTAAGCAGTATCAAGGAAAATCTTATGTATGGAGTGCTGACGGTTGGATTGAAGACAAGGAGGCATAATAATGGCAACAGCGAAATTTAAAATGCCCAAAATCAGCCAATCGCTGATGAAAGGCTTATCGGAATACCTGCAAGGTGAAGAGTGCGGTCTCGTGTTCAAAGAAAAGTATGTGACAAAGAAGATGGAGTTTACCCCCAGCGATGCGATGCGTTTAGGGATTTACTTTGAATACAAGGCCACAGGTTCTATGCCCCGTAGCGGAATTGCTCCTGAGCCTGATGTTGTGTACAAGGGAACTGCAAAAGAAAAATTGGCGGCTGATTACGAGCGTGCTGAAGCGAGTGCCGAGTTTTACAAAGCGTTGATTAAGTTGTGGGATATCAAAGTTCTACATACCAACTATACGATGGAAACAGGTGTAATGAAGGGAGTTGCCGATTTGGTTGTAGAATGGAATGGCAAGCCTGCAATTATTGATTTGAAGTACACGGGAATGATTGACGACAAATGGTCTGAATACGGCTGGCATAAAGATTTTCTTAGCCAGAAAGACGGATTGATGGTGCAGGGAGTGATGTACAAAATTTTAGCAAAAGAAACGCTTGGTATTGACGATATCCCTTTTTACTTTTGGGTGTTTGACAGCAAAAACCCACTGAATGTTCGGATTATTGAAGAGAAGGTTGATGAGCACCGTTTTCAGCAACATATGGATGCCGTGATGAATGCAAAGGATTACATTGCACGCCACGTCAAGAGCGATACTTGGCAGGCCAATCCCAGTTTGTTGCGTTGCTCTAAATGTGCTTTGAAGGAAAACTGCAAATTTGCTGTTGACTATCCACTAATAGAAGAAGTTTATTATTAATATGACTATTGAAGACAAAGCCAAATCCCTAATTGACACTTGGGGTAAAGAAACTGCCATCACCAAATTGAAAACCGTAATTTTTAACACCGAGATATCTTTTGATAAGATGGGATACACGCCAGCGGATTTACGGAACGTAAAAGAATGGAAGCAAATACTCAAAGCAATGGAAACCCAATAACAAATAAAACCCACTGATATGACAAAAGAATTAATCACCAAATTTTCTACTACTTTGGCTCAGTATGAGACCAAAGTGTTGACCGAACTTTTATCTCAGCACGGTCTCAGACCTGCTCAGTTCACTCAGATTGTTCTTACTGAGGTAAAGAAGAACCCTAAGATGCTTGATGCGTTCCAAAAGAACCCAAGTTCGCTATTCGCAAGTATTTTGCATTGTGCGGAATTAGGGCTATCACCCAGTGAGATGGCAGGAGAGTTTTATTTCATTCCCTACAACGGAATCATTAAGCCAATTTTGGGATATAAGGGCATAACTACCCTTATGCTAAGGAACAAGTCAGTACAGTTGATTTACGCTGAGACAGTGCACAGAAACGATACATTTGAGTATGAATTAGGTTTAGACCCTAAGTTGATACACAAACCTGTTGACACCGTGCGTAATTCTACTACATTGACCCATGTGTATGCTGTTGCAAAACTGGAAAACGGAGAGAAGGTTTTTAAAGTAATGACCGTTCAAGAAATCAAGAACATTATGGCCACGATGAAGCAGGATAATACGCTGTACTTTGACGATAGAAAAGACCCGATGATGTGGATGCCGAGAAAAACCGTTATTAAGCAGTTGGCCAAGTTGCTACCCAAAGACTACTTTGGTACTCACGCTGTGGGTATTGATGACA
>CAZAET010000050.1:0-6169 GCA_964484215.1 uncultured Candidatus Planktophila sp.
CTCGAATCGCAAGAAGAACTAATGCAACAGCTGTGATGAGATAAGAAATGCTTGCAAGCGCTAACTTCATAAACGCTAGGGTAATCGTTATTGGCGATTTAGGAAGCGAACATGCTTCGGAGTTAACTCATCGAGTGAATTAACACCAAGTAATTTCATATTTCGAACCATCTGCGTACGCATAATTTCTAGCGCTCGTTCTACTCCATCTTGACCACCAGCCATAAGGCCATATAAATAAGCACGGCCCACATAGGTGAACTGAGCGCCAAGAGCTACCGCGGCAAGGACGTCGGCGCCATGCATGATGCCGGTATCGATATGAATCTCGTAATCCTTCTTAAATTCCTTCTTAATATCAGCCAAAAGGTGCAACATGATTGGCGCGCGATCCAGCTGTCGGCCACCGTGGTTGGAAAGAAGGATTGCATCCGCACCTAGCTTCGCCGCCATCTTTGCATCTTCAAGGTTCTGAATTCCCTTTACTGTCAGGGTTCCATCCCATTGTTTACGAATCCATTTGAGGTCTTCCCAAGTCATTGTTGGGTCGAACATGTAATCAAGAAGTTCGCCGACAGTGCCTTCCCAATTCTTCATTGATGCAAATTCGATTGAAGGAGTGGTTAAGAAATTGATCCACCAAGCTGGTCTTGGAATCGCATTGATAACTGTTCCTGCAGTCAGTCGTGGAGGGACAGTTAGCCCATTGCGGTAATCACGAATTCGCTGTCCAGCTGCAGGAACATCGACGGTAAGCACTAGATTTTTAACGCCAGCGCGCTTTGCTCGTTCGACGAGAGCCATGCTTCCTTCGCGGTCCTTCCACATATACAACTGGAACCAGTTGCGACCACCTGGAGCAGATGCAACAACATCTTCAATCGTTGTTGTGCCAAGAGTTGAGAGAGTAAAAGGAATTCCAAATTTTTCGGCAGCACGTGCACCCGCAATTTCGCCTTCTGTCTGCATCATGCGAGTGAAACCGGTTGGTGCGATACCGAGAGGCATTGCAAATTTTTCACCAAGAGCCGTGCGAGTTAAGTCAGCAGTAGAAACATCTTTAAGAATGCTCGGAATGAATTCGAGATCGCGATATGCCTGACGTGCACGCTCAAGACTTACTTCACTTTCGGCAGAACCATCTGTGTAATCAAATGGACCCTTAGGTGTGCGCTTCTTCGCGATATCGCGCAGATCCCAGATTGTGTATGCCTTCTCTAGACGGCGCTTCTTGCGGCGCAGAGTAGGCAGAGAGAATTGAAGAAGTGGAGCGAGTTCAGATGGTTTTGGGAACTGACGTTTTACGTTCTTACCCATAAGAGATAACTCTTGGTTAGTTGTTCTTTAGCGCCACTTGGTAGCGAGTGAGAATCCAACTGCAATAAAGCTAAAACCAATGATCATGTTCCATGCGCCAATTCCTGGAATTGGATAGAGAGTCTGGCTAACGTAGAAGACAACGATCCAGAACAAGCCGATAAGGAAGTTAGCGACCATCACAGGTGCGAGCCAAGATGGGCTCTCGAGGATCGCTGAATCTTCCTCGATGTGATGCTGCTCTTCGTGAGCGTGCTGCTCTTGAACCTTCTTACGCAATTTCGACTTTGGCATAGGGCCTAGGTTACAGCACAATTACCGCATGGCTCGAATCCTCGTCATCGATAACTATGACTCGTTCGTGTTCAACCTGGTGCAGTACCTGCAGCAGTTGGGCGCCGAATGCACCGTAGTTCGCAACGATGAAGTCGAGGCGAATGAGGCCGCTAAATATGACGGTGTCTTGATCTCACCAGGTCCTGGAACGCCGGATAAAGCAGGCGTCAGTATTGCGATGATTAATTTCTGCGCCGAAAATTCAATTCCATTATTCGGTGTCTGCCTAGGCCACCAAGCAATCGGTGAAGCATTCGGTGCAACTGTTTCTCGCGCACCTGAATTACTTCATGGAAAGACATCGCAAGTAATTCACAATGGCGCGGGTGTTCTAGCAACTCTTCCATCACCATTTACTGCAACTCGTTATCACTCACTTGCAGTCGAACGTGACACTGTTCCTGCAGTTCTAGAAATTACTGGATCAACTGAATCCGGTGTAGTGATGTCAATGCGCCACGTAACTCTTCCTATCGAAGGCGTGCAGTTCCATCCTGAATCAGTATTAACAGAGCACGGACACCAAATGCTTGCTAATTGGTTAGTTAAGTGTGGGGATCTTGATGCACCAAAGCGTGCAGTTGGATTATCTCCCGTTGTAGGAAAAGCAATTTAATTACGGTTGACGATTGATAGTAATCGTCACTGATTTACCAATCGTCTGCGTTGTTCCAGCATCAGGCGCTTGGCGAATGACAACTCCAACTGGTTGCGCAGAGTCATAGTCATAAAATTCTTTAATCAAGAAGCCCGCTTGGATAAGTAGTGTCTTCGCCTGAATCGCTTCGATACCAATCAAGTTAGGAACAGTTACCTCACCGCTTGCGATGGTGAGAATTACTGAGCTACCTGCCTCAGTTACTGAACCAACAGCAGGCATAACATCGAGCACAGTTCCTTGAGGTTGATCAGAAGGTGAAGCAATCGTTTGCGAAACCAAGAGACCCACTGAAGTCAGTGCAGAGCGCGCATCAATAAGAGACATACCAATGAGGTCATCAGGAACGATTGCATCTCCCGGGCCATCAGAAATAGTGAGAACGACTGAAGAGCCAACCTTTGCTCTGGTCGTAGCAAGAGGAAGTTGGCTGGCTACGCGATCTTTAGGGATCACTCCATCGTGGGCATGCTTAATGGTGACTGAATAATCAGCAAGAAGGGCACGCGCCATCTCTTCACTTAAGCCCACAACGTTCGGAACCATTGGTCCTGAATTAGCTCCGCCGCCGCTCATCAAGAGACCAGTTACAGAAAGAGCAATCGCTGCGAAGAAAGAACCACCCAAGAGAAGCGCTGATCGGCGCGAGAAGAGAGGCTTCTTGGCGACCTTTGTTGTGACAACTTCACCGGCGCGAACCTTCGCAATGTCATCGAGCATCGCCTGCGCACTTTGATATCTATCTTCTGGTTTCTTGGAAAGCGCAACGGCTAGAACAGTTTCAATTCCTTCAGGAAGGTCTGGTTTAAGTGTTCGTACGAGCGGCGCGATGCTTGATGCATGTTGGTAGGCAATTGAGACGGGAGTTTCGCCAGTAAATGGTGGTTGCCCGGTAAGAAGTTCGAAGAGTAAGCATCCTGTTGAGTAAATATCGCTGCGAGAGTCCGCTGGTTCGCCGACCGCTTGTTCTGGTGAAAGGTATTGCGCAGTTCCAACAACATTCCATGTACTAGTTAACGTCGCACCGAGATCATCCATGGCGCGCGCGATTCCAAAGTCCATCACCTTTACATCACCGTTATCGGTAATCATGACGTTGGCAGGTTTGATATCGCGGTGAACGATATGACGATCGTGTGAATATTCCAGACCTGCAAGGATGCCTTCAGCAATTTCTAGTGCGCGATTAAGTGGAAGACGTTCACCTTGATGAATAAGTTCGCGCAGAGTGTGCCCAGAGACAAGCTCCATAACAATGTATGGCGCAGGTTCTTCACCAGAGTCATAGACAGCGACAATTGCTGGATGATTTAAACCTGCCGCAGCTTTTGCCTCTTTACGAAAGCGCGATACGAATGCAGGATCTTTAGCTAAATCACTACGAAGAATCTTGATGGCAACTTCACGTGAAAGGCGCTGATCTTGAGCGATATAAACATCGGCCATTCCGCCTGTGCCGATCATCTGGCCGAGAAGATAACGGCCGCCAAGTAATGAGTTCATCATTGTGCAGCTCCAATCTTCTCGATGTTATCTGGTTGAACTTCTTCTACAAGATCTGCAATGACGACAGTGACATTATCTGGTGCACCATTGATATATGTCGCATCGATAAGCGCGCCCACTGCTTCATCACGATCCTTACCCTTGATCAGAGATTTGATCTCCTTCTCGGTAAGAACTGAGCTCAAGCCATCACTACATACTAAGTAGCGATCCTTAACTTTTCCTTCGAAAACTGGGAGCGGAAGGTCGAGATTGCCTTCGCCCATCAATACCTGCGTGAGGACAGACCTTTGAGGGTGTGTGGCTACATCTGATTGGCTGATTGCGCCTTGGTTTAGAAGTTCTTGAATAACAGTGTGATCAACGCTGAGCTGGTCCAAGGAATTTCCGCGAAGTCTGTAGGCACGAGAATCACCAATGTGCAGAAGTGCGACTTCGTTATTGCGAAGAAAGAGAGAGGTAAGAGTGGTTCCCATTCCAGAGAGCTCTGGACTTTCTTGCACTGCCGCCTTTAGCTCTTGATCAATAGTGTGGAAAGAGTTGAGGTAGATATCGTCAGAGGATTCAGAATCGATTTCAGGGTTTGTAATTACTTTAGATAAATCAGCAAGGGTTGAAATCGCTATCTTTGATGCAACTTCACCAGCTGCGTGTCCACCCATTCCATCGGCAACTGCAATGACATTGCGAGATGTGAAGGCGCTATCTTCATTTCCGCTGCGGACAAGGCCAACTGCAGATCGCGCAGATGTAGCGAAGTAGAGCTGGCTCATGCGCATAAGCCTAATCTCTTTGCTACTGTCAGTCTCATGCTTATCTATGCTCACCGCGGTGCTAGCGCTGACTTCCCAGAGCTCACCCTGGCTGCATATGAAGGCGCAGTCGAACAGGGCGCCGATGGCTTTGAATGCGATGTCCGGCTGACAAGAGATGAGGTGCCGGTTCTTTGGCATAACGCGACGATGCTCGAACGGGCAGGAAACGCTGGGCTGATAGCCGAGATGACATATAAAGAGGTATCGCGCGCATACCCGCAAATTCTTACGCTCGATGAATTTCTTGCATTCGCAGTAAGCAAGAAGAAGGGTGTCTTAATTGAAACCAAGCACCCAGTTATTTCTGGCAATCGAATTGAAGAAGTAGTCGTCGAGAAAATTCGCGCAACAAAAGGAATTGAGAAGATTGATGTAGCCGTGATGTCTTTTAGTTGGTTTGCAATCGAAAAGATGAAGAGAATTGATCCAACTATTCATACAACTTTTCTCATGCATAAGAACACCTCATGGTTTCAAGCAAAACTCTCCTCTTCGGCATCAATTGGCCCCGGCATTAATGAACTTCGCGAAGAACCTATTCGCGCCGAGCGAATTAAGAAGATGGGCCGCTCGCTAAATGTGTGGACTGTCGATGATGATTCCGATATCAAACTCTGCGAGAAGTTAGGCGTCGATATTCTCATCACAAATAAGCCGTCACATGCCCGCGAGGTACTCAGGTATCCTTAACCAGTGAGCGCAGCCGATAGCCAGACATTCGCCTATTTAGGCCCAGTCGGCACATTTACTGAGGCCGCTTTAGCCAAAATTACCTGCGATTCAGATGTAAAGATTCCTTATGCAAATGTCACTGCAGCACTAGATGCAGTGCGCAAAGGCGAAGCAGATTTTGCTCTAGTCCCAATTGAAAACTCTGTCGAAGGAGTTGTTGCACGCACTCTCGATGAATTGGCCATTGGAGATCCACTTACAATCGCTGGCGAAGTGACTCTGCCTGTCACTTTTGCATTTATGACTAAGCCAGGTGCGACAACAATTAACCGCATCGGTACACACCCACATGCTGAATCACAGTGCCGCTCATATATAGCGGCGAAGTACCCACATGCAGAGATCGTTCCTACTAATTCAACATCAGCTGCCGCAGAAGCCGTCAGCAAAGGTGAACTGGATGCAGCTATTGCATCTGCCACTGCCGCTAGCCACTTTGGTCTAGAAATTCGCGAAGACAATATTGGTGACAATGCCGGCGCGGTCACTCGATTCATCTGTGCCCAGAAGCCAGGTTGGGTTCCAGAACCCACAGGGCACGATCGCACCTCGATGGCTGTCTTTATCGATATCGATCATGCTGGCGCGTTGCTAGAAATCCTCCAGGTATTTGCCAAGCACGATGTAAACCTGACATTCATTCAGTCACGTCCAACAGGTCGCGAACTTGGTCACTACCATTTCATTATTGATGTCGAAGGCCACATCAACGATGCTCCAGTCGGTAAGTCGATTGAAGAACTTCGTTCGATCTGCGATGACATTAGATTCCTAGGTTCTTATCCAAGAGAGGTGCGCTCATGAT
>CAZAET010000051.1:0-6163 GCA_964484215.1 uncultured Candidatus Planktophila sp.
TCTCATCTGAAATGTTTAAGAAGGATTATGCAACTGTCTTCGATGGCGATCACCGTTGGAAGTCACTTGATACACCGACTGGAAAGACATTCGAGTGGGATCCAAAGTCCACTTATGTTCGTAAGCCACCTTACTTCGAAGGTATGCCAGCAGAACCAAAGCCAGTTACAGATATCACGGGTGCTCGCGTGCTTGCGATTCTCGGAGATTCAGTAACAACAGATCACATTTCTCCAGCCGGAAATATCAAGGCTGATTCACCTGCAGGTAAGTACCTTGAAGCTAACGGCGTTGACCGCAAAGATTTCAACTCTTACGGATCACGTCGTGGAAACCACGAAGTAATGATCCGTGGAACTTTTGCAAATATCCGCCTTAAGAATCTTCTTCTCGATGGCGTTGAGGGAAGCTTCACAAAGAACTTCCTTGCCAATGGCGAGCAGACAACAATTTACGATGCATCAGTTGCATACCAAGCAGCAGGCGTTGGTCTAATCATCCTTGCCGGTAAAGAGTATGGATCTGGATCTTCACGTGACTGGGCAGCAAAGGGAACAGCGCTTCTCGGTGTTCGTGCAGTGATTGCAGAAAGCTTCGAACGCATTCACCGTTCTAACTTGATCGGCATGGGCGTACTTCCATTGCAATTTACCAATGGCGCAAATGCTCAATCACTTGGCCTTAAGGGCGATGAGACATTCTCAATTACCGGCGTAACGGCGCTCAATGACGGAGGAATCCCTAAGGAAGTCACAGTGACTGCAGGGGATAAGACCTTCACGGCTAAGGTGAGAATTGATACACCAGGAGAAGCGGATTACTACCGCCACGGTGGAATCATGCAGTACGTACTGCGCCAGCTCCGCGGCTAATCTAGACTGCAACCATGCTTGAATCGATCAAAGGTCCCAGTGACCTCAAGGCTCTTCGCCCTGAGCAGCTGGAGCAACTCTCTGAAGAGATTCGCCAATTCCTCATCACCAAGGTCTCTAAGACCGGTGGACACTTAGGTCCCAACCTCGGCGTTGTCGAACTCTCGATTGCCATCCACCGCATCTTCGATTCACCGAAGGATGTCATCCTCTTTGATACAGGCCACCAGTCTTATGTTCATAAAATTCTGACAGGGCGTGCAGATCAATTCGATAAGTTGCGTCAGCGTGGTGGAATCGCTGGATATCCAAACCGCAGCGAGAGCGCTCACGATGTCATTGAAAACTCACATGCTTCCACTGCCCTCTCTTGGGGCGATGGAATTTCTCGCGGTTTCTCACTCACGGGTCAATCAGATCGCCACGTTGTTGTAGTCGTAGGCGACGGAGCGCTGACAGGCGGAATGTCATGGGAAGCGCTCAATAATATTGCTGCAGCCAATGACCGAAACTTAATTATCGTCGTCAATGACAATGAGCGCTCCTACTCACCAACCATTGGTGGAGTCGCTACCTATCTCTCAACACTTCGAGTCACACGTGGCTATGAACGCTTCCTTGACTGGGGCAAAGAGGTACTTACCAAGACTCCTGTTGTTGGCAATCCAATTTATGAGACCCTTCATGGAATGAAGAAGGGCATTAAAGATATTGTTGCCCCACAAGGAATGTTTGAAGATCTTGGCCTGAAATATGTCGGCCCCATTGATGGACATGATGTTGTCGCCATGGAGCGCGCACTTTCTCAAGCTAAAGAGTTCGGTGAACCTGTACTTCTTCACGTTATTACCGAGAAGGGCAAGGGACATAAGCCAGCAGTTGCAGATGAGGCCGAGAAGTTCCATGCCGTCGGAATCGTCGACCCTGAAACGGGTACACCGCTCAGCAAGTCAGCCACAAGTTGGACCAGTGTCTTCTCTGATGAACTTGTTTCCCTTGGCCAAGAGCGTAAAGATATTGTGGCAATTACAGCGGCAATGCTTGGACCTACTGGTCTTGATAAATTTGAAAAGGCTTTTCCGGATCGCACCATTGATGTCGGCATCGCGGAACAACATGCGGTAACTAGTGCAGCGGGTCTTGCCTTTGCGGGAATGCATCCTGTTGTTGCCGTCTACTCAACATTCCTTAACCGAGCATTCGATCAGATGCTCATGGATGTCGCTCTACACAAGGCAGGTGTGACCTTTGTTCTTGACCGCGCCGGAATTACAGGCGATGACGGTCCATCACATAACGGCATGTGGGATTTAGCCCTTACTGGAATCGTTCCAACACTTCATGTTGCTGCTCCTCGCGATGCAGCTCGCCTCCGCGAAACTTTGCGCGAATCACTCGAAATTTCAGATGCTCCATCGCTCATTCGTTTTCCAAAGGGAGCGGTTCAGGCTGATATCCCAGCCTTCGAACGTCGCGATGGCATCGATGTTCTCTACCGTGGTGAAAGTGCCGACGTCCTTCTCATCAGCGTTGGCGCAATGGCAGCGATAGCCGTTGAGGCAGCATCACAGGCATACCGTGAAGGCGTAGGAGTTACCGTTATCGATCCTCGTTGGGTCAAGCCGCTTCCTCAATCACTTGTGACAATGGCGCAGCGCTACAAGAGCGTTGTCGTTCTTGAAGATGGAATTCGTCATGCAGGAATTGCAAGTTCTATCTCAGAGCTCTTCCGCGAAGCAGGGCTAAACGTTGCCCTTCACAGCATCGGCGTTCCACTTGAATTTATCGAGCATTCAAAGCGTGCGGAAATTCTTGAAGATCTTGGAATTACTGCTCAGAAGATTTCACGCGACATAGTCGAGTGGAGTTCTACTGTGGAAGAGATGCAATTCCCGGCGCATGAAAACGCTGACCGCAAACAGACTCGCTAATTCCTTCACGATCTAAGTAAGGCAAGATTCCGCCGAGATGCATCGGCCACCCAGCGCCCATCAACATACAGAGATCAATCTCGGCTGGTGTCGAGACAACACCTTCATCGAGCATCATGCGTGCCTCTTCTGCCAAAGCTTTCAGCGCGCGCAGACGCACTTGTTCGGCAGTAGATGGAGTTGTTCCCTTATGAACCAGTGCAAGGGCTGCTGGGTTTGGCCCTACTGAGCCATCTTCGTTCTTAATATAGAAAGTCTTGACGCCTTCTTTGACCATTGCTTGCATCGTTGGGGAGATGCGGTAACGAGGGCCAAGGTTTGCATTGAGAGTTTCAGAGACATGGAGCGCAACGCCAGGACCAACAAGGCCAAGAAGTTCGAATGGAGACATGGGGAATCCAATAGCTCGCATTGCATTATCTGCTGTTGCTGGATCGGTTCCTTCATCAACGGCATCGGTGATTTCACCCATGAAGCGAGTCAGAAGTCGATTTACAACAAAGCCCGGAGCATCTTTACAGATGATCATCGTTTTCTTCAGCTCTTTACCAATATTGACCGCCGTTGCAGTAGTTGCATCATCAGTCTTTGATGTACGAGCAACTTCTAGAAGTGGCATCACAGCAACTGGGTTGAAGAAGTGGAAACCAACGACACGTTCTGGGTGCTCAAGCCCCTCACTCATGCGTTCGACCGATAGGGAAGAGGTATTGGTAGCGAGGACGCATTCAGGTCCAACGATTTTCTCAAGCTTTTTGAAGAGTTCTTGCTTGAGAGAAAGTTCTTCAAAGATCGCTTCAATGACGAAGTCGCAGCCGGCAAATACTTGCTGATCTGATGAACCGCTAATGAGCAGAGAGAGACGTGCAGCTGATTCAGCGCTCATGCGCTTCTTTTCAACCAACTTAGCGAGTTCGTTCTTTACCCATGCCACACCTTTATCGGCGCGCTCTTGATCAATATCCGTCATGACAACAGGGCATTTGAGATTACGAAGAAGAAGGAGCGCTAACTGGGATGCCATAAGACCAGCACCGACAACGCCAACGCGAGCAACCTTTCGGCCCAGCGCCGGCTTTGGTGCACCTTCAACTTTCTTACGCTTCTTCTGAATGACATTAAATGCATAAAGAGAAGCACGAAGCGGGTCTGACATTGTTAGATCTGCAAGAGTTGCATCTTCTGCATCAAAACCTTGACCGCGTGTATTTGTCTTTGCTTGCGCAATCAGTTCGAGCGCCTTCATCGGAGATGCAATCTCTGCGCCTCCGTACTTCTTAAGCGCTGCAGCACGACCGGCTGCCAGGGCTGAATCCCATGCAGGATCACTGGAATAATCTTTACGTTCAATCTTTGTTGCACCGCTCAAGATTGAAGCTGCAAATGCCACAGATTTCTCGAGGAAATCAGCAGGCGCATAAACCGCATCAACGATTCCAAGACCGAGAGCATCCTTAGATTTCATCATGGTGTTGTTATTTAGAGCATTGCCGATAATGACTTGAACGGCGCGCTCTGGACCGATCAACTTAGGAACGATTGTTGCTCCGCCCCATCCTGGAACTAGCCCGAGAAATACCTCAGGAAGTGCGGTAAATGCTGTGGCAGAAAGTGTGCGGTAATTGCAGTGAAGTCCGACTTCTAATCCACCACCGAGAGCTAGGCCGTTGATAAAAGCAAAAGTTGGAATTCCGATTTCATCAAAGCGACGGAAGACATCGTGACCTAGCTTGCCGATAGCAACTGCTTGTTCGCGCTTATTTAGAAATGCCAGCGCCGATAAATCTGCACCAGCTGCGAAGATAAATGGCTTTCCGGTAATTGCAATGGCGGCAGGTTTACGAGAAGCAGCATCTGTAATTGCAGCATCGAGTGCCATCAATGACTGTGGGCCAAATGTATTAGGGCGATTGTGGTCATGGCCGTTATCGAGAGTAATGAGTGCGAGTGTGCCCTTAAAACCAAAGGGGGAGAGGTCGATTTCGCGAACGAGTGCGTTGGTAACTACTTCTTCAGGAGCGCCTTCTGGAAGTTGGATTGCAGTAGTCATTACTTCGAACCTCCTGTGGTCTGCGCTTCTTTATTATGGGGGTTTTCCCAAATGATTGTTCCGCCCATACCCAGGCCGATACACATCGTGGTGATTCCATAACGAACTTCTGGCTTCTCTTCAAAGGTTCGAGCTAAGTTGAGCATCAGGCGTACGCCAGATGATGCAAGTGGGTGCCCCACTGCAATGGCACCGCCATAAGGATTCACACGAGGATCATCATCTGCAATTCCGAAGTGATCAAGAAATGCGAGAACCTGCACAGCAAATGCTTCGTTAACTTCAAATGCGCCGATATCTTCAATTTTCAAGCCCGCTTTTTCAAGGGCCTTGATTGTTGAAGGAACTGGCCCATAACCCATGACTTCAGGTTCAACGCCAGCAAATGCGAATGTCACCATGCGCGCTTTAATAGTAAGACCTAACTCTTTCGCCTTATCTTCATTGGCAAGAAGGGCCGCGGTTGCGCCATCGTTAAGTCCTGATGAATTTCCTGCAGTGACGCGACCAGCTGGACGGAAAGGTGTCTTTAACCCTGCAAGACCTTCCATGGTTGTTGTCGGACGGGGAGCTTCATCAACTGTTGCAATGGTCCAACCAAGTTCAGCACTGCGCGCAGCTGTGGGAATCAAATCTCGCTGAATTTTTCCATCTGCATATGCCTTCGCAGTTTTCATCTGAGAGTTAAGTGCGTATGCATCAGCACGTTCTTTGGTCAGTTGCGGAAAGCGATCATGTAAACGTTCTGCAGTTGCTCCCATGGCGAGTGCATCTTGTTCAACTAACTTCTCAGCAAGATAGCGAGGGTTGGGATCCATCAATTCACCCATTGGGTGATTACCCATATGTTCAACGCCACCAGCAATTGCGATATCAATTGCGCCCATTGCGATTGCACCAGCAACTGTTGTTGTCGCAGTTAACGCACCTGCGCACCAGCGATCTATGGAGTAGCCAGGTACGGTCTTTGGAAGACCGGCAAGGAGCGTCGCACTACGGCCAATATTCATTCCCTGATCACCAGTCTGCGTTGCAGCAGCGATAGCGACATCATCGATAGAGGCTGGATCTACATTGGGATTGCGCTCCAAGAGGCCACGCATAGCGCGCACCATCAGATCATCGGCGCGAGTACCTGAATACATGCTGCCGGCCTTACCGAAAGGGGTGCGGACAGCATCGACGAGGACGACTGAACGGAGTTGTGACGACATAGAACTTCCTTCGCTGGTGAGTATCTTTGGAAAGGTTACTCGCCAGTAGGAGAATTGGCTATGCGTTGAGAGGTGTTTTTACCTTGGCAGGCGATA
>CAZAET010000052.1:0-6051 GCA_964484215.1 uncultured Candidatus Planktophila sp.
TTAATCCCATTCCAATCCGCCGCGACGCCACACATATGCATATGCGATGAAGACTGTTCCAATAAAAATTGCCATTTCAACTAATCCGAAAAGTCCGAGCTTGTCGAAAGTAACTGCCCATGGATAGAGAAATACGATTTCAATATCAAAGACAATAAAGAGCATTGCAGTAAGGAAGTACTTCACTGGGAAGCGTCCGCCTTGAAGTGCTTGTGGTGATGGTTCGATTCCGCACTCGTATGCTTCTTGCTTAGCGCGGTTGTAGCGTGCAGGTCCGGTGACGGCTGCAATTCCTACTGAGAATGCTGCGAATCCGAAGCCGATAGCGAAGATCACCAGAATCGGGATATATGGATTTGCGCTCACGAGCGAAATCCTAAGCGTTGGTAGAAGCCAATCAAACCGTTACGCCTTGCGGGCTTTGTGAACTGCGACAACTCCACCGGTGAGGTTGGTCCAGGTGACATTGGTCCAGCCAGCTGCCTCAATCTGGGCCGCGAGCCCCGATTGGTCTGGCCATGCCCGGATGGATTCAGCGAGGTAGATATAGGCATCTGGATTTGATGAAGTCTTGCGGGCGACCCAAGGTAGGGCGCGCATCAAGTAATTGGTATAAATAGTACGAAACGGACGCCAAGTAGGACTTGAGAACTCGGCTACGACCAGGTGTCCCCCAGGCTTAACAACCCGGAGCATCTCAGCGAGCGCCTTCGCGGTGTTCTGGGTGTTGCGAAGGCCAAAGGAGATGGTCGCGGTGTCGAATTCATTGGCGGCGAAGGGGAGATTGAGGGCATCTGCCTTAGTGAAAGGTAGGTGCGGGCGGGCTTTGCGGCCTGCAGCCAGCATTCCCTCGCTGAAATCAGCTGGGATCACATCGGCACCTGCTGTGGCCAAGGGTTCTGAGCTTGAGCCTGTTCCAGCTGCTAAATCGAGGATCTTCTGCCCCGGACGCGGAGCAATGATCTTGGTCGTCGCCTTACGCCAGGCCTTGGTACGGCCCAGGCTTAAGAGATCGTTGACGAGGTCATAGCGCTTAGCGACGCCATCGAACATTGCGGCGACTTCGTCGGGATTCTTATCCATATTGGCGCGTGACATGCGCATATTGTCGCTGAGAGTAGGCTCTGCGCACAACTTGTAACGAAAGAGGGATCTTGCCGATGTCACTTCACTCTGGCTCACTCCGCGCAACAGTTTTCCCACGCAGTACTGCACTGACTGAGGCGCTCTTTGTCGTTGGTGGAATCGGTTTCATCTCATTGCTCGCACAGATTGCAATTCCAGTTCCAGGATCACCGGTTCCTGTCACAGGTCAGACTCTTGCTGTTCTACTTATTGGAACAACGTACGGCGCTCGCCTTGGATTTATTACTTTCGCTACTTATCTCTTAGCTGGAATCGCTGGGGCTCCAATCTTCGCTCCATCTGCAACATCTGCAAACCACGGACTCGATCGCCTTCTTGGCGCAACAGGTGGATATCTTGTTGGAATGCTCGTTGCATCTCTTCTACTGGGATACCTTGCAGATCGCAAAGCAGATCAAAAGTTCCGTACATCATTTCCTGCACTCTTACTTGGCGACCTTGTCATCTTCACATTTGGTCTTGCCTGGCTTCATGCATCTCTTGATATGACATGGGCTGCAACATTTAAGGCGGGACTTACCCCATTCATTCTCGGTGAAGCTCTCAAGATTGCAATCACTGCAACTTCCCTTCCGCTGGTATGGCGAAAAATTTCACGTAGCCTCAATCGCTAAATGGCTTCGCTTATCCCCGTCACCACATCTCGAATTGGTGAACACCTTCCACTTCTAGATCTTCTTAGTAACGATGCGCCTTTATCGTGGGTTCGAAACGGTGAAGGCCTTGTGGGCTGGGGAGTTCACGCAACGATAAAGGTAAGCGGGCGCAATCGTTTTGAAGATGCGCGCGAATGGTGGCACCACCAACTCGAAACTTTTGCTGTTGCTAACTCTGTTCACGGAAGCGGTACTGGGCCAGTTCTCTTCACCTCGTTCTCCTTTGATCGCAATGAAGAATCTGTTCTTGTAATTCCTAAAGTTATAGTCGGTCAAAAGGGCTCACAATCTTGGATCACATGGATTGGAGATTCACCGCAGCCAGTTCTTCCTGAATCCCCCACTGAATTTTCGCAAGGCGCCTTCACATTTGGCGATGGAAGTATCTCTACCTCCGCATGGAAAGAGCGCGTTGCTGAAGCGATTAAACGCATTGAGAAGAATGGGGTCGATAAGGTTGTTCTTGCTCGTGACCTCGTTGCAACATCAACGCAAGAAATTCAATCCATTCCCGTATTAAAGAAACTTGCCTCTGAATATCCATCGACATGGACATTTGCTGTCGATGGTCTTGTCGGTGCAACTCCTGAACTTTTGCTTCGTCTGTCTCGCGGAATGGTTACATCACGCGTCTTAGCCGGAACAATTCCAAAGACAGGCGATGACGAGAAAGATTTGGCACTTGCGGCATCCCTGGCTCGTTCATCGAAAGATCTTGAAGAACATGAATACGCAGTGCGGTCTGTAGCTGAAGCTCTTGAACCGTTCTGTTCTTCAACTAACGTTCCAGAATCGCCATTTGTTCTGCACTTAGCAAACGTCATGCACCTAGCAACCGATGTAACTGGCGCACTTACTGAAACAAAGCAACGCGTTGATGCATTCTCACTTCTCAAGAGCTTGCACCCATCGGCTGCAGTTTGTGGAACTCCGCGCAACATTGCCTTCGACATCATTGATGAAATCGAAGGAATGAACCGTGGACGCTATGCCGGTCCAGTTGGTTGGATCGATGCAAGTGGCGATGGCGAATTAGGTATTGCACTGCGCACGGGTCAGATCGCTGGCAAAGAGATTCGTATCTATGCAGGTTGTGGAATTGTCGCTGGCTCCAACCCTGAAAAGGAACTCGAAGAGAGCGCTGCCAAGATGATCCCTATGCGCTCGGCGCTACACGCCTAAGCATTACATCGAAGAGACGCTGTTATAAATTCCTTTGAGGAAATCAGCATTTGCGTCGCGGTTTGGAACATTTACGACAACTACGCTGACACCTTGAACTGGAACTGAAAGTTCTGTGATGAGCTCTTTCTGTGAGCTGATTGTCTTTGCAGCAATACCCATGGATTGAGCAATTGCTGCTGGATCTAACCCATGGGGAGTTCCGAATACTTCTTCAAAGCCATCTACTCCGCGCTGTGAAAGCGTTGAGAAGATTCCGCCGCCATCATTGTTGATGACAAATATCTTTAGATTGATCTTCTCTTTATGAATGAGGCCAGTCAGATCATGCAAGAAGCCAAGGTCGCCAAGTACGGCAATAGTTTCTTTGCGTTGTGAAGCGATACCGAGTGCGGTGGAGATATTTCCATCTATGCCCGCTAACCCACGGTTGGCAAAGGTTTCAACACCAGTGCGAGCCACAGCAAAGCCTTCAAGGTCGCGGATAGGACGAGATGAAGAGATAAAGAGTGATGTTCCGGTTGGAACTCCTGCTGCGATTTCACGAGCAACGAGTTGTTCTGACCATGTTGAAATATCGTTTACTAGCTTTGATGCGCGAAGTGAGTACTTCTTCCACTTCTCCGCATATTCAGCATCGGCTGGTTGCACTTCAACGACAGGAAGTTGAGTGAATTTCTGATCTGCCATGCGATCGGTATCGACAGTGGCCATACGTGGATCGATAACAATCTGCTTACGTGCCATCTTGATGAATGCATTGATAGAACGTGAAAGAGTAGTTCGGCCGATAACCACAACGGTATCTGGAGCTAAGTCATCAGCGATGGTCTTTGAAGTCAAGAAGACGCTGGCGTGTGAGGCTGCGTTCTCAAATGTGAGTGGGTCTTCAGCGATAACAGGCCACCCCAGTTTTTCAGCAAAATCTTTCACTGCATCAACACTGAGCCCACCACGGTCGTGACCGATTGCAAGAACTCCACGGGTTGATTTTGTGAAAAAAGTTCCGGGTGCTTTGCGATCGAAAACCTTAGGAGCAGCAATAGTTAAATCATTGAGCCAGTTATCGCTCTTATCGCCAATGAGTGGTTCTTCAAATTGAATATTGAGATGAACCGGTCCACTTTGCAATGAGTTAAATGGAAGCTCCATCGGATAAACGCTGCCTGAAATATCTGCGAAGTAGCGCACTGCTTTTCCGAAGATGCGGGCTTGTTCTGTTGTTTGGTTTGCACCTGTCTTGCGAAGTGCTGCAGGTCGATCGGCAGTAAGAACTAGAAGCGGGACATTTGTATGTGAGGCTTCAAGAACTGCTGGGTGGTAATTAGCTGCCGCGGTTCCGCTGGTACAGACAATAGGCACGGGACGACCCAATGCTTTAGCAATACCGAGTGCAAAGAACGCCGCTGTTCGTTCGTCGATGCGAACGTGAAGATTGATAAGCCCCTTGCTGCTTGCCTGGTGAAAAGCCATTGATAGAGGTGCATTACGTGAGCCTGGTGAAATAACTACATCGGTCACACCGGCTTCAACAATCTGGCGGACAATCACGCGAGCGAGCAGAGTGGATGGATTGATCACAAGAGCTCCGCCGTCTTCATAACCCGATTCTTCCACCATTCGTAACGATCCGGTGCCACTTCATATCCACTGAATTCAGGCTCAACATCTGTGATTTCAATTTCGCCATCAACGATAGGCAAAGTTGCAATGTCGGAAGCGAGAAGTGAGCCTGTTCCTAATCCGCAATCAAAGTTCATTTCTGGGAAAGATGCTGCAAGTTGTAATCCGTAATTGATTCCAACCGCACTTTCGAGGGCACTTGAAACAACTACGGGCAGTTTGTGGTGCTCGGCCAACTTGTGTGCACGAGATATTCCACCCAGAGGTTGCACCTTAAGCATCAACACATCAATTGCACTGCTGAGATCAACGGCAAACGGATTTGCTGCCTTGCGCAGAACTTCATCCCCCGCGATGCGAATATCAACAACTAGTTTCTCTTTGAGCTCTCGTAGTTCTCCTACAGTCGCACATGGTTGCTCTGCATACTCAAGAGGACCGATGTTTTCGTAGATTGCGCGAAGGTTTGTCACTGCTTCTTGGACTGACCAGTTTCCATTCACATCAATGCGTAGCTTTGCCTTTGGGCGCAGTGATCTCACCTTTGCAAGGCGTGCAATATCTTCAGGCAGGTTATCGCCTACTTTTACTTTAAAAGTTTGTACTCCAGGAAATGAATCAACGATACGTTCGATATCTGCTGGACTTTTTAGTGCGGGAATTGTTCCGTTCACTCTTACTGAATTGCGATAAAGCTTCGGGCCAGGCTTTGTTGCTCCTTCAATTGCAGACATCAACCAGGGGGTGCACTCTTCATATCCGTATTCGAGAAATGGCGAGAATTCGCCCCAGCCGTATTCGCCCTGGAATAAAGCAACTTCTCGAACGTTAATCCCACGAAAGTTAGTTCTTGTAGGCAGCGCGATTACGCGCATCGTTTCGAGCAGAGTTTGATCCATAAATTAAGGACGCTTGGGAAACTTTCCAAAGTCAGGCTTGCGCTTCTCTTTGTAAGCATCGCGGCCCTCTTGGCCTTCTTCAGATAAATAAAAGAGAAGAGTGGCATCTCCTGCGAGCTGCTGAACTCCTGCGAGTCCATCATCAGCAGCGTTCATAGATGCCTTCAATAGGCGAAGTGCCATCGGAGAGTTCTGCAACATCTCACGGCACCATGAAACTGTTTCAGCTTCAAGTTCCTTGAGCGGAACAACGGTATTCACAAGACCCATAGATAGCGCTTCTTGAGCATCGTATTGACGAGTTAGGAACCAAATTTCACGCGCCTTCTTCTGACCGACAGATGCTGCAAGCAATCCTGAACCGTAACCACCATCGAATGAACCAACCATTGGACCGGTCTGACCAAACTTGGCATTGTCAGCAGCGATGGAAAGATCGCAGACAACATGAAGTACATGTCCTCCACCGATTGCCCAACCAGCGATCATTGCAACAACTGGTTTTGGTGTGCGACGGATTTGTACTTGAAGGTCTAGAACATTGA
>CAZAET010000053.1:0-5997 GCA_964484215.1 uncultured Candidatus Planktophila sp.
TCGGCAAATTGACCAGCACCACTCATTTTACCACCGTGCATAAACACGCCTTCAATGTTACGGGTGATAGCGTTTACCATTTGCTGATAACGCTCTTTGGTTTCTTTGTAGCGAGCCAAAAACTGAACCTTTGACAAATTCAAGAAATCTTGCACCTTCTTATCACTGTCAAAAAAGTCAACATCTACCTTACCTTTTTTTTGAATGGTCATACCCTTCTCCCCCACTACGTTTACTTTACCGTTATGGTAAAAATATTCAAATCCGTATCCCTCATCATCATATGCAGTGTACAAAGGAACATACTGCTCTACTCTACCATAAAGCGACACATCATGAAAACCTCTCAACTTAAAATAAGCAAAATTCTTTAATGTGTATTCTTCACGGCTACCAAATGGGCTGTTACTACGCGATTTGCCATTAGCCATAAACGCAAGGTTTTTCAAAAACTTAATTCCTTTTTCGTTTTGCTCTTTTGACAAACGTGGTTCGTTATCCCAAACCCAGTCTACCATTTTCTGCAATTCAGCATCAAAGTTTTTAGGGCCTTTGGCATCATTCATCTTTTTGATGATAGCACTGATTTCCTTTTCAGTAATTTCATCAAACATCTGAACCTTGTCGTAGATTTTTTCAATCTCACCACCTTTGGCAAGCATAGCCCCCAGTTTCAAATAGGGATAGCCTTTACCTTGACGAACATCGGTACGGTTTGCTCTGTACTCGTAATAGGTACTACCTGACTTTGCAGTACGCTTACCGATTGGCTTGGCTTTTCTAACTGAATCACGCTCAACATCTGTTCCTTTTCCCAATTCAGGCATTTTAGCAAGCAATGAAGTCAATTTCTTGTACTGAGCAGTAGCCTTCTTCTGAACGCCACTCTTTTGCTCTTTAATCATCTGACCTGCACGCTTCAATGCAGATGGCCATGCTTCCCCATCTTTACGGATTTGCTTTGCCAATTCACCTACAGCACCTTTTTTAAATGCACCAACAGTGGGCTTTGCTTTGCTTGATGTTGTCTTTGGTTGCTTTACAGCCTGCTGGACAATTTTCTTGGCTTTGGCTACGGGTGTTTTAGGCTCAGGCTCTTTTTTTTGCATAGACTTGAACGCTTCCTCGTATCCAGATGCTTTCAGTTTGGCAATTACTTGGTCAAATTTTGGCCCAACAATTTCCAATGCTTCAGTATCGGTGAAACCTTTACTGTCTTTCTTCATGGTGTCAATGATGACAATTGCCTTCTCTGGCAATTTTGACCTATCAAGGTCTTCGTATTTTTCTTTATATGTCATAGTTCAAAATTAAAAATCTATATCAAAGTCTTCGTATTTCTTACTCAATTTTTCTACTTTAGTCACGGGAGGCTTCGGTGGCTTCGGTGCTACTGGCTTCGCTGGCTTTGGAGGTGCTGGCTTCGCTGGCTTTGGAGGTGCTGGCTTTGCTGGCTTTGGAGGTGCTGGCGGTGGCGTAGGTGGCACTGGAGGCACTGGCGGTGGTGTTGGTGGCACTGGGGGTGCTGGCGGTACAACTCTTTGAGCCACTTGAGCCTTGAGGTAATCATAATAGCCATCTATGAACTCACCTTCTTGACTTCTTGGGTAAGTTCTGGGAACAACTACACCTAACAACCGATAAATGCGATTTAGAGAATTTGCTCCTTTGGTCAATTCATTAGAAAAAATATCCTCATGCTCGGTAATTAAAGTTGTAGACCCTTGGCTATATCCTTGAATCATAGCATAAGCCTGCAAGTCATTAGCAGCGTTTACTTGCGTAAGATTGCTCACAAGCCTTCTTTGAGAGAATAAATTAAAATAGGTATAAGTATCGCCATTGTAATCAAAATTCGTGTAGTACAAATCTATTCCATCTGTTTCATATGCAAGCATCAACTGGTCATGCAACATATCCTGTGAGATTGCATAAGATTCTGCTTTTTCCCATTGTGTAAAATCCTTTGGCACTTCGGGTACTACAGCCTTTTTATTGGTCTCAATCCTTTCTTCTAACAATTTTCTCAATTCATTGATAAATTCTTGCCCATCTCCTATTACCTTCATTGCCATTCTCACAACTATATTACCAAGAGGGTAATTAATTTTTTCATACAGGTCAATTTCTTGTTTGCTAAAGTCATCTTGAAACTCCTTAATCAATTCTGTACTTTGCACGGAAAAATTTAATACAGTAGTAACGAGATATCCAAGGTCATTATACATTTCCCTATAACTCTTACCTGTTGTTCCACTCACGTTTATGAAATTGATAAAAGCATATCTTTCCCCTCCTTTTTCAAAATAATTAAACCACAACTGCCCATTATTATCATATGCTTCATCAATCAATGCCTTAAAAGTGGTTGGTGATTCTTGCCATCCGTCAAACTTCAATTTTGGCTTTTTGGGTTGTCTTGTTTGCTTAGGTTTAACCACTTGTGGTGTACCAATAGTGAATGGCTGATAGACCGCATTTGGGTTGCCCCAGTCAACATCAACTTTTGCCAAGTTCTCTTTGAATACCTTAGCATCGTTTTCAAATAAATGTCGGTCTATATTTCGGTCTACTTCTACATTTGAAAATTTATCCTGCGAATCAGTTTTACTCAAACTGGCTGAATAAAACATATTTTTTGCTGTTGGAGTATCTTGTGCAATAAAATATTGGCGTTGTGCACGCTCTGGTAATTCGGCAAGGCTTAGTTGCTGAATTTCACAAATGTAATCTACTGCACCATCAATAGTCGGGAACAACCCCAAACTGTTAAAGTATCTCAATTGACTAAGCCACCATGGTGTGACCTTAAATGGCAAAGATTTCTTCGCTTTTGCCGCAGACCCCCTAAATAACAGACTTTCACTAAAATCATCATCAATTAGATACACTGCTATGTTATACATAACCCAAGCCGCATAATACTTTAATGGATAATTAGTAACATTACCCCATAGATAAAGATTGCCACTTCCTTTACCCATGGTTCTGCCATAGCCAAAGTTTTTACCAAACGCAGTTAATTGGACATCCCCATCGGATGTGTATCTATTCCATTGCATTTGGATATTAACAGCAGGTTCAATGCCTTTACTTATGGCTAAATTACCAGTTCCACTATCGCCATTGAAAATCAACTCAGTGGGTAAATTAGCGTCACCAACAATATCGTAAAAGAAACGGCCAAATTCTTGAAACGTCATTGACGGAAAATTTGGGTCGTCCATTGATTTCCCATCGGTATTATTGATAAATTCTTCATCAATGTCGCCTAACGCTTCCAGTCGTCTCTTGATAATTTCTTTGTCGCCAAGATAGTATCCTTTGGTCTTAACGCCATCCGTGTTTTGAACTGCTTTAGGCTCAATAGCAAAATCTTTTTCCAGCAAATACTCTACGTAAATCTGCTGTACCAAATCTTTGATGGTATTCAAAGCGTTTGGGTCTTTTTGCCTGAGTTTGTCAATTTTACCCCAATCAAGCCCAGACACTACTGCTAAGAAATCATCGTCAAAATCATCACCCAAAATGGCTTTTAACTCAGCAAACTCATCTATCTGAGGTGTACTTGGCTTAGGCGTATTTGATAAACTCCCTTGCAAATAAGCATTTGCAATAGCCTCACGGTCTTCACGGTAACTCTTAAAATTACCATAAGTACCACTTGCAAATTTGGCATCCAGTGTGCTTTCTAAGATATCAAAATATTGAATCTTGACACTGCTATTAAATGGTTTGGAAAAATTGTAATCATCGCAGGCTTGTCTTAAATAGGTCATTCCAATACAGTGATAAACGACTTCAAATTCACCCTTTTTGTTCAATGTTAGACGGCTGTACAGAATCGTCCAATCTTGGTCTCTTGTGTAACCATAAGTAATTTCATCATTATCAAAAATTGAGAACTCATCCCCTACACCATACTTGCCTATACCCCCTTGAACGTCAGTAAACTGACCACCGCCTAAGTACATCATGACAGGGTTTAAGATAACAAGGTTGTTTGGAACTGTTAAATTGCTCGTATTTCTAAAATCAATTCTGTAGGGTGTTCCGCTTCCATTGATGTTTTTTGTTAATTCTGTGTATCTGTCAATATCACCAACTTGGTAAAACATTGATGTGTTAACATTCAAAGATTGTCCAAATAAGTTATCATTAACTTTATCACCAATTGATTCTAATGCTATAAATCCAGAAATTACACCTGCGTTATCAAATAATTTTTGTACACTAACCAATTGTAAAAATGTAGTTTCAGCATAGGTTCTGTTTGTTGCATATGATGTACCTCCCGTTGTTAGTCTAAATTTATCAAGCAATAGACTACCAGAACGAACATTAACTGGGTAAGTCTGAAAATTTATGAGGCCTGCATAATTAGGAGGCCAAACAATCATGGAATCCGCAATCATATCTCCTGCGGTAACTGTAGCCATTTTTGTTTTTTGCTTTACTTGGAGGGTAATTGACTTTTTGGGCTTGCTCTGCTTTAGGTACAATACCTTCGCCAATTTAGGCTCAGAAATGCTCCAGTACGCCAATTCAGCATTCATATTGTTATTGCCAAGCAATATGCTTTTCAAACGAGCCCTAAAATCATCCGTTATGAGTCCATTACCTACAAGATAAGGGGTAATCCCTGTCTTAGAATTAATAATGCCATCAACAAACGCAATCACATCGGCTAAATTGACACCAAAAGGATATGGTATCTTGCTTGTAGCATTGGCTGTTTTCAGCCTATCAAAAAAAGTGACAACTGTATATTCAGCAGGCTTGCCAATGTACTGATATTTATCTCCTACGCTTAAAGGCAATTCGTTTGATGGCACATAGGTACTTTCAATATTTTCTAATTGACCATATGAAAAAGTGAAATCGGGATAATTATTATCTATTGCCTTTTTTGTGGTGGTAATATCTGGTACATCAAAACCATTTTGATTTACCTTGTTTATGCTCTTTGTTGAACCTGCAAAAACTAATAATTGCAAAGTATTACCATCCAAATCTGGCTCACTTAATGGAATAAACAGGATACTATTTTTAATTTTGCCTCTATATACTTGTCCGACTTTCATTACTTTACAGAATTAATAACTTCTAATTTTTCTAAATATGCTAATTGCTCCTTAACGCCACTCATGGCAAAGGATAGGGGAAACATTTTACCCTTTTTGTCTATCACATAAACGTCTGTATCCCCATCAACAACATTTGCAAGTGTGCGTGCATACTCTACTTTTACAACTACAACATCGTTACTGTTATCAACATAAAACGCCAATGATTTCAAATCAAACCCGTGCTTTTTGTCGGCTTGAGTAAATTCATCTGTCATTTCGGACATTGTTTTTCTTTGTCTGCTCGTTATCATGGCAATACACTATTAATGGCTTGGACAATTCTATCCTCCCTCTCTCTCATTTTTTTGATTTCTTCTTCGCTGTTGAAATATCTTGTAGTACCCCTACTGGCTGTTAAAAAGGCTTCATTCATTGAGCGTATTAGGCGATTCTTGATTTCAAACTCAGTTTTGTTTCTCCCCTTGTCACGGGCAACAATACGCCTGATGGCTTTTTCTGGCTTTTCGGCAAGTGCAAGTTCTGCAACATCACTGATGCGATAAAATTCTTCTTCTATGGCATCTTCGTTATCAGCAAAAGTATTTTCTATTGATGATAAACCACCCGTGATAAATAAAGCCTTGTCTTTCACTTTGGTCTTCATTAAACCTTTTTCACTTTCCTGACCCAAATAATTTTTGTAGCGTAAAAAGCCTTCGGTTAATTCGTTGCCTCCATAAATTGTAGCACCATGCCCAGTACTACGACTTTGAAATCTCTTTTTCAATATCCCTTCAGTATTCTTCCACATAGCAAATCTAAAAAATCTTGGGTCTGATGTAGAAACAGCGACTTGTTGTCTGTCCACTGGTGCTCCATACTCTTTCGCTACCCATGAAAAGAAAACAGAATCTCCATCAACATTGTA